>NZ_JAFMOT010000170.1:0-103337 GCF_019049695.1 Rahnella perminowiae | reverse complement strand
GATTAAATCGATTAATTAACGCATTTTGTTTTTTTTTGAATTGTGTTTAATATTGGTTTACATTAAATATTGACTTAAGGGTTTTGTTTGTTTTTGCAGAGAATATGTTTGTGTTCTTATTTTATATAAAAACTTTCGACTTTAATTGCGTAATAAATATGTAACGACCTTATGATTACACGGCCTTTGGGGCTAAATCGAACTTTTGGCTGCAATCAGGATCAGATCACCACATCACTGACCCTGTAGTGGTTGGGCTTCAGACCACTCTATGGCCACTCCCATTTTTGCAACACCGATTGTGATGATAAGTTGGCTTGCTTGAATCTATCCGGCGTCTGAATGGAATTTTATTTCCGCGCCTCGAAGTGGACCTGGATTTATTCCGGAAAAAAGCAATGCTCCACACAATGACGTCGTATCCAGAATCGATTTCCAAGCGGCCCCCTTAATGATGGCGATATAATCATGCTCGGCGGGCTTGAGCAGCATGAACTGCTCTATCTCTTTCCGCGTGAATGTCCGCGTATTGTGATATGGCCTTTTTCAGAAACAACACCAGAAGACTGGCTGAGATGGAGCGGTGACTGTACAAAAAATGCTATCGCATTCATTGAACAATCCTGGGAGGAACGCTTTAATTCTGGTTCTGTTTATCGTTATGAATTACCTGTCAGTTCGTTTGAAGAAGTGGGCGAATTAGGTATGTGGGTTTCAAGAACCAGTGTTACGCCTCTTGGTGTTACTAGGCTTAGTAACTTGCCCGGTGAGCTTCAATCAAGAAATATTGGACTCAGGGTTATGGAGAGACTTGTACCGCTTAAAAATATCTGGATGTCATCTGTTCATGCAAGTGGTGTTCGCCTTCATAACGCTCAGGGGTGGGGGAAGCCTGGCTGGAATCATACTAAGCCAGGACGAAAGTTCTGAGTAGTTTGGATATAAATATCCCCTTTAACACGAGGTTGAATATGTTCCCTAAAGCCGTCTTTTTTGACTTAGATAATACGCTCACTCACAGAGCTTTGAGTATTGCTCGATATTCAGAAAGATTTCATTTCGCCTTTCGTGACCACCTTAAAGAAACAAATGCAGGTAATATTAACGCTATTATTATTCGTGAAGATAATGGCGGCTATCTTCCTAAAAACTCGCCATTTTCCTCAATCCGCGAAGCAGTGAGTCACACTTTAGCATTAGAGCTAAAGTGGATAAAACCCCAACTTGCCGAGACAGTCCTGGAGCATTGGGTGAATCACTTCCACTCAGCAGCTGTTCTTATGCCAGGAGCTAATGAACTGATAGAAGAACTTATGAGGCGTGATATTGCTATTGGCGTGATATCAAATGGCGCTGAATGGTCACGCCATCAAACCTTAGAAGCACTTTCTCTTTCAAAAAAGATACGGGTGATGATCTGTTCTGAAATGTTTGGCGATAGTAAGCCGTCGCCAAACATATTTCTCGCGGGTGCAAACCTGCTCAATTTACATCCTCAGCAATGTTGGTACGTAGGCGACCATCCAGTTAATGACTATCTCGGAGCTAAAAAAGCTGGAATGAAAGCCATTTGGCTTAGAGGATTTCATGAATGGCCTGGAAACTGTGTTAGTCCAGAATGTTCAGTAAGTTCTCTTAATGAGCTTACTACCCTGCTTACGCAACGATGAGTCGACCTGCCCTACATTGAATAACACTACAAGTCATTAAACGTCCTCTCCTGGCACACAGCAGACAAACACGTGACGCTGAAGGTCTGCTGTGTGCCAAGAGCGGAAGTTAACTACGGATAAAATTCAGCGCCTCACCTCCAGAGCCGCTGCATAATGGCAATAAGCTACACTTGTTCATTATTTCCAAAACAGGAAAGCCTTCCGCTGCTTCAACGGTGTGTGTTTGACATCGCGCAGTTGGGACATTTTGATCAACAACGAGCATGGCCAGCTAACGATGAAATTGATACTTGTTCGACACGCAGAAACAGAGTGGAATTTGGAAGGAATTATTCAGGGGCACAGCGATAGCCCCTTGACCTGTCGGGGTTTGCGTGAAACATCCGTCCTACTAGCAGCGTTTAGTGCAAGTGAGTATCAAATAGAGCGTGTTTACGCTTCTCCGCTTGGGCGTGCCTGGCAAATGGGGCAAAGCCTGGCTGAACACTTTCATTGTTCACTGACGGCTGAACCGGCCCTTAAAGAGCAGGCCTTTGGTCAGTTTGAAGGTATGCCGTTAGAACTACTCAGACAAAAACATCCAAACTATGCAAATGAGTTATTCAGGCTTGATGCAGAGTATTGTCCACCTGGGGGGGAGTCACTGGCGCATGCTTCTCAGCGAGTTATGCGTTTTTTACAAAACCTGGAAGATACCTCATCACATCAACAAACAATATGTATTGTGTCTCACGGGCATGTCAGTCAGGGCACTCTGGCAATTCTTAAAGAAGGGACTGTCAATAGTTTCCCTCGCTATGCTCACCCCAATGCAAGTTATTCTGTTATCGACCTGATTAATGGAAAATGTATCGGCCTAAAGTGGGGGATTGCTACACATTTACGTCACCTGAATTAGTGGCTACCTTTCAAGCATTGAAAACCCATCCTGCCAGAGTCATCATTATTTAAGCACAATGTCCGCTTCACGCCCTGAGACATTCGACAAGCTTTTTATGGCTTCAGTAAGGGCGAGTGTCGCTCATAACAGACCTAATCCGTTTCCGTGGATAGTTCTATATGAGAAGCGGTCTTCACACTTTCGATTCACGCTGGACAGTCTGGCTGACGATGCTATAAACGGCTTAACAATTTATCCGAACTGAAACTAGAAAAATGCCGTAACAGTACAGACTGATACGGCTATTTTTGTGGTTTATTTTGTCAGAGGGGTTATCCCATTGTGCAACTGATTTCCTTCCCACAAATATAAGGTGGGGCATACGCTTTCCGGCACATATCCAGATAATCCGACCACCATTGCATCATCGCTTTACGGGCATCGAGATATTCTGCTTTATGGATGTAAGCCGCTCGAACGCTGTTACGCTCCTGGTGACTCATCTGCCGTTCAACCGCATCCTGCGCCCATAGGCCAGACTCCATCAGGGCACTACATGCCATTGCCCGAAATCCGTGGCCGCAGATTTCATCTTTTGTGTCATAGCCCATCAGGCGTAGCGCCTTGTTGACCGTATTTTCACACATCGGTTTATACGGATTGTGATCGCCGGGGAATACCAATACCTGATGCCCGGATATTTCCCGTATCTGTTTCAGAATAGCGATGGACTGACGGGAGAGTGGAACGATATGTGGAGTGCGCATTTTTGCACCACGCCCGGAGTAGCGGACACCGGGGATGGCCTCGCGAGTGGCAGGAATGGTCCAGATTCTATTTTTGAAATCGATCTCAGACCAACGGGCGAAACGCAGTTCGCTGGAACGGATGAAAAGGTGCAGGGTGAGTGATACTGCCAAGCGGGTTAACTCCCGTCCTTGCTGGTAGTCCTCAATACGAATCAACAGCTCCGGCAGTCGCTCCAGCGGAAGGGCGGGGTAATGACGTTTAACTGGCGGGGCGATGATACCCTCCAAATTTGCCGCGGGATTGTGCTCTATCAACTCCTGATGCACAGCATGACGCATTATGTTGCACATATGCTGCCGGGTACGTGCTGCGACTTCCAGCAGACCTTTTTTCTCAATGCTTTTCAGCAGGTCGATAAAGTGACGAGGTTTCAGTTCAGCTACCGGCAAGTGTCCAATCACAGGGAATATATGATTGTTCATGCTGGCAAGCAGGCGGGATGCGTGGTTCTCAGACCATGTTCGGTTGCTGTTATGCCACTCCAGTGCCACATGTTTGAAGTTTTTTTCTGGTGTGGAAGTGGTTCTTTCAGCAGAGCGCTGTTGTGCTGGATTGATATTTTGCGCGAGGAGTTTACGGATACCATCACGCTGTTGACGAGCATCAGCCAAAGACACGTCAGGGTAGGCGCCTAAGCCAAGTCGAGATTCTTTTCTATTGATACGATATTTGAGATACCAGAGACGTGAACCGCCTGGATTAACCAACAGGTACAGACCATGGGAATCGGAAATTTTGAAGGGTTTAGCGGATGGTTTTAAGCTGCGGATTTTTGTGTCGTTAAGAGACATTTGGGGGTCACTCCGTCATCGAACCAACATGACCCCAAATCTGACCACCAAATTCTCCCGATGCGGAGGGAAAACTAAAAATGCACCGGGAAGATTTTTCGCGCTAACTTATTGAATCTAAATCACATAAGGATTCGCAAAGAGGCATGAAAACAAGAATTTGGCTCCTCTGACTGGACTCGAACCAGTGACATACGGATTAACAGTCCGCCGTTCTACCGACTGAACTACAGAGGAATCGTTGGAACGGGGCGAATAATAACGACTGCCCCGTGGCATGTCAAAGGGGAAACTGTATAAATGCGTGCGTTTGCTGGTACTTTAGCCAACTTGTTGAGAATAGAGTCAAAAAGGCCCGCTTTCATATTGAGTCAGGTCTTTTTCGGTCTTAACGCAATGCGCGACAAGCGCGGGTGATCCGCTCGCAGGCTTCCTGCAACCGGTTGTCATCAATGGCATAAGCAATACGCAGATAACCCGGCGCACCAAAAGCAGAACCCTGAAGCGTGGCAACGTGGCCTGATTGCAGCAAATAAGCGGCAAAATCTTCATCTGTCTTGAGAATATCACCTGAAGGTGTCGTTTTACCTGACATCCCCTGACAATTAGCGAAAACGTAAAATGCGCCCGGCGGCGCTTCGGCACTGAGGCCGTCAATGGCATTCACGCAGTTCATGATCAAGGCGCGGCGGTGCGTCAGGATGTCGATCCATTCTGCGATGAATTCATTGCCCTGTTCCAGAGCGGCAACAGTCGCGGCCTGAGAAATGGAGCTGGGGTTGGAAGTGCTTTGCGACTGCAAAATTTGCATGGCAGAAATCAGCCACGCGGGGCCGCCTGCATAACCCAAACGCCAGCCGGTCATTGAATAACCTTTAGAAACACCGTTTACGGTCAGGATACGTTCTTTCAGACGAGGCTCGACTTCGGCGAGTGTGGCGAAAATACCGGGCACAAAACAAATTTGTTCGTAGATGTCGTCTGCCATCACCAGCACCTGCGGGTGCTCCAGCAGAACGGCGGCCAGTGCGTGGAGTTCGGCAACTGAATAGACTGCACCGGTCGGATTGTTCGGGGAGTTGAGGATTACCCAACGTGTTTTCGGGGTGATTGCGGCGGCTAAAACCTCCGGCTGCAATTTCCAGCCATCACTTTCCAGACAATGAACAATCCGCGGTTCACCTTCCGACAGTGCCACCATATCCGGATAAGACACCCAGTAAGGGGCAGGAATAATCACCTGATCGCCAGACGAAACGGTGGCCAAAAGTGCGTTAAAAATGAGTTGCTTGGCGCCACTGCCCGCGATGACTTCGTCCGGGCGGTAACTGATCCTATTTTCACGCTTAAACTTAGCCATGATGGCTTGTTTAAGCGCGGCGGTACCGGCAACGGCAGTGTATTTTGTGTCACCTTGTACAATCGCGTCGATGCCGGCTTGCTTAATATGTGCGGGAGTATCGAAATCCAGCTCACCTTCGCCCAGGTTGATGACATCAGTACCCGCCGCGCTGAGCGCACGAACCTGGTCGGAAATCACCGCTGTCGGCGAAGGGCGAACACGACGCAAACGAGGTGCAAGAAATTCAGCAGACATTGTTTCCCCTGTATGAACAATAACAAAATTGTATTATATGAATCATTAAAGCCAATTTAAACTTACCATTCTTCTTTTTGCTTTGCTCATGATTTCTGCGTACTGAGCTGTATTTTACTGACGAAAACGGCAGGGCAGCGGGGTATTGCTGGCGATGAGCCTGCGGGCTGTCTGAACTTTTCATTTATATTTCAAGGTTGTCTTATGGCTTTTATTTTTGTTGCACATGACACACCTGAACCATCGCTGTACGGTGCGATGGCGGCAATACTGGCGGCACAAAAAGATTTACCGCTGGCACATCTGCCGGTGAGCTGGGATACCGCACACTATCCTGATGCCTGTCAGCACGTCGTGGGTGAAGGGCAACTGGTCACCAGCGGGTTGCTTTGGGCAGAACGGCTGATTTTGCAAAGTGCCGGTAAGGTGGTGAAGCTGGAGGAATTGCTGAAGACGTATGGCACCGGGGATATGGTGATCCCCCTCGGGCCAACGCAGATCATTCAGTTCACTCAAATGGCACGGCAGGTTCGCGAAAACGCGTTTGACTATGAATTGATTACGGTTGAACGCGAAAATCAGGGGTATGTGTTCAGACGGCACGGACTGACGGATGAAGCCGCCGGATACTGGTGGCGTGATCGTTATGGGCGCTGGATAAACCACGATACGCCGTCACAAACCCCCACTTCGCTGCGTATCGCGCTGGTCGGCGCGCAGTCCGAGCAGTGCACGACTTATCCGGCCACGCTCGCTGCGCTGGGTGATGCCGCGGATGCTTTATCCGTGTCGCTTGATATTGTATATGCCGCGCCCCAGGTGCTGGAAGATCATCTGCATGAGGTGATGGAAAACGTCGATGGCATTTTACTGCCAGGCGGCTCCGCGATGTGTAATGTGGCCGGACAGATTTGTGCCGCGCATTATGCCCTCAATCGCAATATTCCTGTTCTCGGGCTGTGCCTGGGCATGCAAACCATGACGACGGCCATCGTGCAGAACATGATGGGTTCTGCGAAAGCCAGTCTGGCGGAAGCGGATCCTGATGCTGATATTAAAACTTTTGTGCCGCTGACGGATATGCCAGCATTTCCGGTGCACCGCCTCGGGGATCATCGGATGCATTCCCGCCCCGGCAGCCGGTTGCATGATATTCTTGGCGATGAATTTATCGTGCGCTACAACCACCGTTTTCACCTTGCACCTGAACTGAAACCGGATCTGGAAAATCACGGATTACTGATCAGCGGGACCGATGCCACCGGCAAGATTGCTGACGGAATCGAATTCACACGCCATCCGTTTTACCTCGGCGTACAGGGCCACCCGGAGTTGTCATCACTGCCCGTGAAACCTCACCCGTTGCTGATAGCTTTTCTGCAAGCGGCGTCAGCACAGCACGGATAAATTAACGGCACCATGAGTAATCCCCGCCTTCAAAGACGGGGATTTTTGCTTAAAGTGGACTACTTCAGTGTGACGCCGGAACGCGGATCGGCGGCCAGACGGCGCAGTTCCTGCTCCACCAGCCCGATCACATCAGCTTGCAGATCACTCAGCGGGGCGCGGACATGGTGGCCATCAAAACCGCGCAGATTCATGGCCGCTTTCACCAGTTGAGGCTGACCGAAACGGCGGGCCAGCGCCCGGTACGGATACCACAGACGGTGCAGTTCGCGGGCTGTGCTGGCATCGCCGCTTTCCAGCGCACGATAGGTTGCCAGAATAATTTCCGGCAGTGCGCCGCTGTTTGTGGTACTGATGCCGTCAAAACCACACATCATCGGCCCTAAAAATGCCAGATCGGAGGCGCAGAACAGACGCAGACGCCCGCCAAGACGGCTGGCAATCTGATCGATGGCCGTCGGGTTCAGGTCACCTTGTTTGATACCCACCACGCCATTGATGTCTGCCAGTTGCTCCAGCACTACCGGCGGCAACGTAATGCCGATGCCCGGCGCGTTATACACCAGAATTCCGGTGCGTGATAACGGTGCTATCTGTTTAAAGAAGCTGATAATTTGCGCGTCAGTCACTTCAGAAACAAACGGCGGCGTGACCATCGGCAGGCCACCCAGATTGCCTGCCAGTTGTGTTAAATCGCGCACGACGCGGGCATCTGAACCTGCGCTGCACAACATCACCGGCACGCGGTCGCCCACCACTTCCATCACATGGCGGAATAGCGTGGCGCGTTCGTCTGCGGTCATCGCCGGGAATTCCCCGTACGTGCCGCCAATCAAAATGCCGTCATAACCGAGGCCGATTACCCGCTCAATGTTGCGGGATAACCCGGCGAAATCAAACTCACCGCCTGCCGTAAAAGGCGTCACGGTAATATTAAAAATACCTTTCAGGCGCGCCTGACTTTCACTGATGTCTTTCATTTATTCAATTCCCATCATCTGGTTAAAAGCAAAATCAAAGTAAGGTCAGCGGACGATCCACTGTGCCGAGGGCGCGATAGCCGGTTTCAGTCACAACAATGGTTTCGCTAACGCCAACGGTGAATTCGCCGTAAATGCGCAATGCGGGCGGAATGTGGAAGGTCATGCCTGGCTGTAATTCGGTGGTGATGCCGCTGTAAAGGCTGAGGATCGCGCCTTCGCCCCAGTCCGGTGCGAACGAAATACCAATCGAATAACCGGTGCGTTTTTTGAAGTTATCTGTGTAGCCAGCGCGGTCGATAACGGCCTGACAGGCCAGATGCGGCGCTTCGCATGTCGCGCCCGGGCGGATGGCATCGAGTGCAGCCTGCAACGCTTCCTGACACACTTTTTCCATTTCCAGCGCCACGGCTGGCGGTTTGCCGAGCCAGGCGGAGCGCATCAGGGCCGCGTGATAACGGTCGTGAGCGGCAGCCATTTCAAGGAAAATCGGGTCACCCTCGACGATTTTACGACGACGCCATGTACCGTGCGGCACACCGGTGCGCGGGCCACTGGAGACCAGCGGTTCCATGCCCATATATTCGGAACCGGCGGCAATCGCCGCGCCCATCATCGCAGAAACCAGATCGTTTTCTGTCGCACCGGCGGCAATCGCCGCGCGGCCTGCCAGCATGCCGGCGTCAACGTAACGGGCGGCGTGCGCCATTTTTTCCAGTTCTGCGGCTGATTTCACGGCACGCAGTTGTTCGATAACACCAGCCGCATCGTGGATCGTGCCGATTGCAGCCTGTAAGGCTTCGTATATTGCGATCGGCAGGAACCAGCCGCGTTTATCGATACCGATCCGGCTCTTCATCCAGCCACGCGCTTTCAGCACATCGAGCAGGAAATTCACCGGATTATCGCCATCGGTGTAAATCGCCGCATCGCGGATAAAGGTGTTGGAGATGAAGTTGAAATACTCCAGCTGGCGGATAACGAAAACCGGATCGCCTTCCACCGGCAGTACCAGCGTCTGGAAAGTGTAATAGCCCGGTGTTTGCTGGCCTGTCAGGTAAAAGATGTTTTCCGGCCCGGTGATCACCATCACGTCCAGACCGGCTTTCACCAGTAACTGACGCGCCTTCGCCATGCGCTGCCGATATTCTTCTTCGTGAAACGCAGATTCTGCGCCTGGTACGATGCGGCCCGTATCGGGTAATGATGTTGCTGTCATTGTTCAAACTCCTGAATGAATTCTGTACGGGAAGGGGTGAAGTGGATACCCAGCCCCGCGCCCGGCGGGCTGCTGAGTAATCCCTGATGATAGGAAAGGCCGTGAACCGGGTCGTTGCCCAGTCCGTCGGCACCGTAAAGTTCGGCGTAAGCAGGCTGGCAGGCTCGGGCGACGTGCAGTGCGGCGGCGGTAGCGGCACCGCCTTCGTTCATCTGACCAATCATGAATGGCACGCCCGCTGCCGTAAGACGTCGTGCGGCAGCCATTGTCGGCGCAATGCCACCCATTTTGACCAGTTTGAGATGTGCCATAATCTTACCGTTCAGCCGCAAAATGCGTTCTAAATCTGCCTCGCTGCTCATGCTTTCATCGAGCATCAGTGGCACCGGGCTGGCTTCGGCCAGCGCCGGATAATAGTGCGCATTCGCGTCAGAAACCGGCTGTTCGAGATAACTCATTTCAAACTTCGCCAGCGAGATTAAATGGCTGCGGGCCGCTTCCGGCTGCCATTGGCCGTTGGCATCTGCGGACAAACTGATTTCGTGCCCGAAACGTCGGCGCAGCGCACTGAGCCGTGCTTCATCTTCTTCGAACGAAGCCACGCCGACGCGCAGTTTAAGCTGTGTAAAACCGCGATCCACATACGCCGTCGCCTGTTGCAGCATCTGCGCCATCGGCGTCCAGAACAGCGTCTGGTTGGTGTGATAACTCACTGTTTCGCTATTATCTGCGCCGGCCAGTTGCGCCACGCTGATGCCTTCCTGACGCGCGATCAGATCATGCAGCGCGATATCCAGCAACATGCGTGTCGGTGCCAGAAAATCCGTCAGCCGTTGCGGCAGATTGAGCAAAATTGTGCTGGCAGGCTGACTGAGATCCAGTTGCTGCAACGCACGGATCGCATCACTCAACACCAGTTCGGCGCTGTAACCATTGAGATAAGCCATGTTGATGCGCACTTCGCCCAACCCGTTGAAGTTTTTGTCTTCAAGCAGCAGATACAAGGTGTCCAGCCCCGGCACACGGCCCGACGAGGCGGTATAAAGTTGCAGATGCGGATACCGCAGGTCGGCGCGATATAAGGTCGCTTTCACTGTTTTCCCCTCAGCGTTTGAGCATTTTTAAGGCGACATCGCAGTAAATTTTGCTGCCTGCCACGAATTCATCGATGGGGATAAATTCATCAGGTTTATGCGCGACGGCCAGCGAACCGGGGCCGATGATGATGCCTTTAGTGCCCAGACTGCGAAAATGCACCAGATCGCATCCCCCCTGAAAACCGAACGGTCCGGGTTCAGGATTGCCCTGCGCGGCGCAGGCTTCAACGCCCGCCCGCACAATCGGATCGTCAGAATCGGTTTCGGTCGCACCGCCGGTGGTCGGTTTGTAGGTGAGTATTTCGCTGCGCACACCGAATTTTTCCTGCGCCAGTTGCAGTAAATCCTGAATTTCCTGTTTCACGGCGTTCTCGTCTTCGCCCGGCACCATCCGTCGGTCGAGCAATAATTCGCAGGCGCCCGGCAGCACGTTATCGGCATGTCCGCCGCTAATGCGCGTGACCGTCAGGCTGGCGTTACCGACCAGCGGATGGCAGCGACAACGCACGGTATGTTCATGCGTTTCTTCCATCAGACCGAGCAGTTGCGCGGTACGGAAAATAGCGTTCTCCCCCAGCTCCGGTGTGCCGGAATGCGCGGTGACGCCATGAACGCGAACCAGCGGACGTAAACTGCCTTTGTGTGCCGAGTATGTGGTGTTGGAGGTCGGTTCGCCGATCACCACGTAATCGATATGCGCCGGAGCTTCACGCACATAAAACTTCGCGCCTTCGCTGGCGACTTCTTCGTCGGCGACAAAAATCGCCATCAATGTGCCGCTCCAGTCATTGCGGTTGGCCGCGAGCCATCGCATGGCTTCGATCATGGCGATCAGCGGGCCTTTAGCGTCGCAGGCTCCGCGGCCATACAACCGCCCGTCGCGTTCGGTGAGGGTAAACGGATCCTGCTGCCAGCCTTCACCGGCCGGTACGACGTCGAGGTGGGTGTTAAAGGCAAAGCACGGGCCGTTGCCGTTTGCCAGCCTGCCGATCACGTTGGTGCGTCCCGGTGCGTACTCGCTGAGCGTCATGTCGAAGCCGATGTCGCTCAGCATGGCGCTGATAAGCTCTGCTGCCTCGCGTTCACGTCCCGGCGGGTTTTCGGTATTGATCGCCACCAGTGCGGCAAGATCGCGTTTCATTCTGCTGATATCGGGCGATGAAAGACTCATCGGTGTCTCCTGAAAAACAGTTTTGTGGCAAAAGTCAGATCCCTGGTGAGGGCGCAATAAATGTTTTGGGGGTGCTGAAAAGGATCAATGCAAGATTTGATCTAAGAAACGTTGTGCCCGCAGGCTGACATCGCCGCCGAAGAATTTTTTGCCGGTCGCGTTTTCGATGATTTCGCCGTTTTCCATAAAGACGATGTGATTGGCTGCACGTTTCGCGAAGCCCATTTCATGCGTGACCACAATGCTGGTCATGCCTTCGGCGCTGAGATCGGCCATCACGTCGAGCACTTCGCGGATCATTTCCGGGTCAAGCGCAGAGGTGGGTTCATCAAACAGCATCAGTTTGGGTTTCATTGCCAGAGCACGGGCAATGGCAACACGTTGCTGCTGGCCGCCGGAAAGTTCATCAGGGAACGAATCGGCTTTATCAGGAATTCGTACTTTGCCGAGCAGTTCCAGGGCCTGTGCCCCGGCTTCACTGCGGCTGACGCCCAGCACGGTCATCGGCGCGAGCATGATGTTTTCGGCCGCCGTCAGATGGGAAAACAGTTCGTAGTTCTGGAACACCATGCCGATGTCACGGCGTAATTTATGCGGCTCGATACTGGCGTGGGTGATGTCCTGATTGCGAAAGAAAATCGAACCCCCCTGGATCGGCTCCAGCAAATTGATGCAGCGCAGCAGGGTAGATTTGCCTGAACCTGACGGACCAATCAGCACCACGGTTTCGCCCTGAACCACATTCAGGGAACAGTTTTTAAGAACGTGTTGTGCGCCAAAATGTTTATCGACGCCGATGATTTCCAGAACCGGTTTGGATTGACTCACGGACTTCTCCTCAGTTTGGCGTGCTGCTGCGCAGCAGGCGTTCAGTCAGTGACAGCGCGGGTTTTTTGCGTTTTTTCGGATCAAGCGAACGTTCCAGCCAGGCCTGTCCCACCATGAAAACGGAAGTCAGCACCAGGTAGTAAATACCTGCGGCGCAGAGTGCTTCGAAATATCGGAAGCTGGCGCTGGCGGTCTGATTGGCGATGAGCAGCAGTTCCTGTACGGCAATCACCGACACCAGTGCGCTCGACTTCAGCATGCTGATCATCTGATTGCCCATCGGCGGCAGCACGATGCGCGCGGCCTGTGGCAACACAATCTTGCGCATGATCTGGCCCTGAGTCATGCCGAGCGCCATCCCCGCCGTTCGCTGCCCGCTGCGCACGGCCTGTAAGCCGGAGCGTAAAATCTCCGCCATATACGCCCCTTCATTTAAGGACAGCGCCATCACCGCACAGGTGAAAGCGGAGAAGCGCAGGCCGAAGGTTGGCAGAACGTTGTAAACGAAAATAATCTGGAACAGCACCGGTGTGCCGCGAAACAACCAGAGATAGAAGAAGGCCAGAACGGATCCCGCCCTGAAGCGGGATTCCTGCAGCAGGGCCAGCACCAGCCCCGCAATAATGCCAAAGAACAGCGAGCACACCGTTAATAACAAGGTCATTAATGCGCCCTGAAAGAACGCCGGTGAGAACAGGTATTGCCAAACAAGATCAAGTGACATGAACTTTCCTCAATGTCAGGGCAACGCTTTACTTAACATCACGGTTTCAGAAAATGGACACCGAAGCCGGGAACTGCCATTTGCTGATGATTTTTTGATAAGTTCCGTCTTTCACCACGTCCTGAAGGCCTTTTTCCAGCAGCGATTTCATTTCGGTATCGCCTTTACGCACGGCAAAACCGATGTGCGTGTCTGCTTCAAACTCAGCACCGACGGCTTCGAAGGTATCGCCTTTTTCGCTCAGCAGTGCCACAGCACCCGGCGTTGACAGGAATTCTGCATCAGCACGTTTTTGTGCCACTGCGACGGCAGAATCCGTGGCTGCCGGGAAGGTCAGCACGGTCAGCGCCGGTTTTTTAGCATCCAGGCATTTCTGGTTGTCTGCACGCGCCTGACTTTCTTCAATGCCGCCCAGCGTCACGGCGATGTTTTTGCCGCACAGGGACAAATCACGACCGGTGATTTTTTCCGGATTGCCTTTCGCCACAATGACGCGGCTGCCGATTTTCAGGTACGGCACAAAATCCACCTGCTCAGAACGGGTCGGGTTGATGTACATCGCTGAGTTGATGATATCGAGACGTTTACCCTGCAACGCGGGGATCAGTCCTTTGAACTCCATCGACATCGGTTCCGGTGTCAGCGCCAGTTTTTCCGACAGGGCGGTGATGAGATCGATATCAAAACCGGTCAGCTTGCCGTCTTTCGTAAATTCAAACGGCATGAACGTGGCGGCGGTGCCATACGTCAGATGACCTTTACTGACCAGCGCCGGCGCAGCAGCCTGGCTGAACAACGGGGCACTCAGGCAAATAGCGGCCAGAGAGACGGCGGCATATCGACGCAAAAAAGCTTTTTTTGACATGACAGACTCCAGTTTCCCATGAGCAGGATTGCTCTTTGTGTCTCATTAAATACAATTAAATTTGTGAGTCAAGGCTCTTTTTTGGTGCATTAATTGCACGATTTGGGGGATTTATAACCAGACTTCACCATCCTCAAGGCTTGTGATATTGTACAAACCTAAACAACAAATACTTTCAGGTGTTGCTATTCCATGACCCAATCTACGACAGCCAGCGGAAGGCGTCTGGCAAACCAAATCCTTGACCTGATACGTGAAGCAAAATTTGAGCCAGGTCATCATCTCAGGGAGCAACAACTGGCTGATATGCTCGGTGTTTCACGTACGCCGGTGCGTACTGCCCTGAAATTACTGTGTGAGTTAGGAATTATCGAAGCGCGACGCAATCAGGGTTTTTTCCTGCTGAAAGCCTTCGACGAACTTCAGCGCATCAGCATTGATATCCCTGCCAGTAATGATCAGGATTTATACGAGCAACTGGTCAAAGACCGTATCGCCGGAAAGTTGCCGGATTCCCTGACGCAGACGGAAATCGCCCAGCGCTATGAGGTTGATCGTGGTGTGCTGGCGCGCACGTTGCTGCGTCTGGCGGAAGACGGGTTGATCGCCCGCAACAAGGGGCATGGCTGGTCATTCTTACCGACCCTGAATACCGATGTAGCGCTGAGTAACGGCTACGGATTCCGTCTGATGATTGAGCCAGGCGCGCTAATGGCGGCAGGTTATCACGCCGATAAAAGCGCGCTGCGCCGCTTGCGGATGCAGCATATTTATCTGATTACTCATCCGGATATTCTGGCCGTTGATGGCCGTCAGATTTTCGAAACGGACGCCACCTTCCATGAAATGCTGGCGGAGTTCAGCGGCAATATTTTTGTTTTACAGGCTATTCAGCAGCAAAACCGGCTGCGCCGCCTGCTGGAGTTCGGCAGTTACACCAATAAACAGCGTGTGCGCGAATGGTGCGAGGAGCATGTCGCGATCATCGACGCCGTGCTGGAAGGGCGGATGGAAGCGGCGGCGGACATGATGCGCAGCCACCTGCAATCGGCTTATCAGATGGTGCTTAACAAAGTCGGTAAAGTGGGGTGAGCCGCTGTTTTTGTCTTACATAAACAAGAGGAAAAAGTGATGGATTTGGGTATCCAGGGCCGCATGGCGCTGTGGCGGCGTTTCTTGCCAGTCAGCAGACGTCATATATGACCGGTTCGGTGATCCGCGTCGATGGCGGCATGATCCCGTCAATATAAACGCTACGTCAGGAAGTGATGCTGCGAATCTGTTTCGTGGCATCGCTGTTATTAAACCTGCTAATTTTTAAAGATAACCTATAAGTCTGCATGATATTGGTGCAGGTCTCTTTTGCAGCCGTATGTCATGATCCTCCGTTTTATCCCCGCCCTCTGTCGCCTATTTTTCCCGTGTAATAGTTTTCTCTTATATTTTCGTGGATTAGCACCAGTAATGGGGATTTTTAATTCACGTGCCGGAGATTGGCGTAAATCTTGCTTTTATTAGTCACACTTATTATTCACATCAACAACGACCGCCCAGGGTTATCCCTTTCGCGTAAGATGGAGACAGAGATGAATCTCAGACGTCTGAAGTACTTTGTGAAAATCGTCGATATTGGCAGCCTGACGCAGGCTGCTGATGTTCTGCACATCGCCCAACCGGCATTAAGCCAGCAACTGGCGACGCTGGAAGGGGAATTGCAGCAACAATTGCTGATTCGCACTAAGCGCGGCGTCACTCCCACCGAAGCCGGTAATATTCTTTATTCGCATGCGCAGGCCATTTTGCGTCAGTGTGATCAAATCCACAGTGCCGTAAACAACGCCGGACAATCGCTTAGCGGACAGGTTTCCGTCGGTCTTGCGCCGGGCACTGCTGCCTCCGGGCTGGCGCTGCCGCTGTTGCAGGCAGTTCGCAAACAACATCCGGGGATTCTGTTGTATCTCAACGAGAATTTCGGCACTGCCCTGGGGGATCTGGTGATTAACGGGCGTATGGATATGGCGGTTTTTTACGGTTCCGGCATCGCTTCCGGGCTGAGCAGTCAGCCACTGATGAAAGAAGATTTGTATCTCGTCGGGGCACACTCCGTGCCGAATCCGGGGAAATATGTCGAACTGAGTGATGTGGCAAAGCTAAACCTGTTTATGCCGCGCTCACATAATATTACCCGCCGTCTGGTGGATGATGCGATGGCGGTACGCCGTTTAAGTGCCAATATCATTGGTGAAATTGAATCTTCAGCCACACTGACCGCCGCCGTCGCCAGCGGACTGGGTGCCACTATTTTGCCTGAATCTGCGGCCCGTGCCATGACCGGCCCGGCCAAAGCCTGGATGTCATGTATCAGCGGCCCGGCAATTCAGGTTCCGCTGTCGCTCTGCGTTTGTGAAACGCTGGCATTATCGCAGGAAGCCATGGCGGTGAAAAAAATCCTGTTGTCTCTGGTCTTTGAGCAGACCGCGCCGGTGATGGAACCGATGTTAGTGGCGAGCTGATAGTTTACGACGACCTCCCCTGAAAAGGGGAGGCGTAAAGCCAGAAAACCACATCCGGACGTCTGCTCCTGAGAAAGAAAATCGCCATTTAAGCTGAGGCGTTCAACTCACTATCAGCACGGGCATTTACCCATCTTCCCCCCTTCGCTCGGGAACCGCGCCTCCAGACATCGCCGGTGGAATTCACGTTCAGTCATCGGTGTCATTTCCGGATGTCTGACGGCCATGTGGCGGACATAATTCTGATAATCCTGCACGCCGACCATCAGGCGAAAACTCTGTGCGGTACGTTTTATCGCCAGCCTCAGCCAGCCGGCCACATTGTGTGGTTTTGGCTGCACCGTGAATAACGGCTGACAGCGGATAACCTGTAACACCGCAGGCCGCGGTGTTTTGAATAATGCTCTTGAATCAGACATGGCGGGCCTCACGACGTTGTACAACAGCGGTTTCATGCACTGTCGGCGTGTCTGATTGCAGCGCACGGCGGATCACGAAGCAGGCTGAAATCAACATGGTGACCGCTACCAGCATGAAGAATCCACACAGAAGGGCATTGATCTGATTGTTCAGTACGATGGTGTGCATGTCCGCCAGCGTTTTGGCGGGTTTAATGATTTCGCCGCTGTCGATACCGGCACCGAATTTCTTCGCCTGCGCCAGGAAACCAATCGATGGTTTTTCGTGGAAAATCTTCTGCCAGCCTGCGGTCATCGAGGTGATAAACAGCCAGATAGTGGGCAAAATGGTGACCCATGCATAGCGCTGCTTCTTCATTTTAAACAACACCACCGTGCCCAGAATCAACGCCATCGAAGCCAGCATCTGGTTGCCGATACCAAACAATGGCCACAAGGTATTAATGCCGCCTAGCGGGTCGACGACGCCCTGATAAACGAAGAAGCCCCAGCCTGCAACCGCGACGGTAGTTCCGGCGAAGGTACCAATCCACGAGCGGTTATTGGCTAAAGAAGGCACCGCGACACCCACCAGATCCTGCACCATAAAGCGGCAGGCGCGGGTACCGGCATCCACGGCGGTAAGAATAAATAAGGCTTCGAACAGGATAGCGAAGTGATACCAGAAGGCCATCATCGCACGACTGTTGAACACATCGGTGATGATGTGAGCCATCCCGACGGCGAAGGTAGGCGCGCCACCTGCGCGGGAAAGGATTGACTGCTCGCCGACATCTCTGGCGATTTGCGTCAAAATTTCCGGCGTGATCACAAAGCCCCAGCCGTTAATCACCTGCGAGGCGCTTTCTACCGTGGTCCCGATCAGGGCCGCCGGAGAGTTCATGGCAAAATACACACCCGGGTCGATAACGGATGCACAAATCAGCGCCATGATCGCCACGAAGGATTCCATCAGCATCGCACCGTAGCCGATAAAGCGGATATGACTTTCGCGCTCAATCAGTTTCGGTGTGGTGCCGCTGGAGACCAGCGCATGGAAACCTGAAATCGAACCGCAGGCGATAGTGATAAACAGGAACGGGAACAGGCTGCCGGAAAACACCGGACCGCTGCCGTCGATAAAGCGCGATACTGCAGGCATTTTCATCTCCGGCATGGCAAAAACAATGCCTACGGCCAGCCCGGCAATAACCCCGATTTTCAGGAATGTGGAGAGGTAATCGCGCGGTGCCAGCAGCAGCCAGACCGGCAATACCGAGGCGATAAATCCATAGATCACCAGCACCCAGGTCAGGGTGGTGCCGTGCAGGGTAAAGAACGGTCCCCAGAACGGATCTGCGGCAACATTGCCGCCGTAAATGATGGCGAGCATCATCAGCACAAAACCAATCACCGACACTTCAGCGATTTTCCCCGGACGCAGAAAACGCATGTAGATGCCCATGAACAGGGCAATCGGAATGGTTGCGGCGATGGTAAACAGTCCCCACGGACTGTCGGCCAGTGCTTTGACCACCACTAACGCCAGTGCGGAAAGGATGATGATCATCACGCCCAGCGCGCCGAGCATAGTGATAACGCCCGCGAAGTTCCCCAGTTCCTGTTTGGCCATTTCCCCCAGAGAGCGGCCATCGCGGCGGGTAGAAATGAACAGTATCAGGAAGTCTTGTACCGCACCGGCCAGCATCACGCCGACCAGGATCCAGATCGTGCCCGGCAGAAAACCCATTTGTGCGGCGAGGATCGGGCCGACCAGCGGACCGGCTCCGGCGATGGCCGCGAAATGGTGGCCGAACAAGACCCATTTATTGGTCGGTACGTAATCCAGCCCGTCATTGTGACGCTCGGCCGGAGTCATGCGTTTGTCGTTGAGTTCAAAAACTTTTTCAGCAATAAACAGGCTGTAGAAGCGGTAAGCAATGCTGTAACAGGCAATAGCGGCGACCACCAGCCAGAGAGCATTAACATGTTCGCCACGGCTGAGGGCCAGCATCCCAAAGGCAAAAGCCCCGATTAACGCCACCACCAGCCAGGTTATCCCGGACTTGACGCTTTTCATGATGTACAACTCCTTATGAGGGGTCCGGTGAGAGCCCGCCACTTTTTATGTCGAGAGTGTGATGTGCAGAGGTAGGGGTCGCCTGGTTATATTTGGTTGCGACCTTGTTAAATTATTGTTCAAAAATAATGTTTTTAAACAGAAAAGTATGAAGTTAAAGATGAAAATGTGATGCGGCTGACGCTTTGCGCAAACCAGACGGGGCGGATAACAGCAAAGTTGTGGCGGGGAAGTAAAAAAGCAAAAAAAAACCGGCCACGATGGGCCGGTTATTCTGTCAGGTTAAGGATTATTCAGCGGTTGCTGACTTTTCCTGGCCTGGTTTGTGGTCACGCATGTGCTCCATTTTGGCGGCGCGTTGCTGATAGTTTTCATTGAACTGTTTTTTCTGCTCTGGTGTCAGCAGGTTATACATTTTGTTCTCAGCACGGGCACGGTCAAGCATGCGGTCAGACTGCGCTTTAGTGATGGTATCAATTTGCGCTTTTACCTTAGCTTCATCGAAGCTGTCGGTCGCCACCAGGTTGTGCATCTGATCCATCTGGGCTTTCATGGCTGCACGGTCAGGGCGCGCTCCGCTGTCTTTCATGATTTCTTTCATCTGTGTTTTCTGCTGTTCAGTCAGGTTCAGGCCCGCAAACGGATTCATATGCTGCGGTCCTTTATGATGCAGCATTTTGCCTTGCGTGGCGGTCGTGGCGTCAGTGGCCGGTGTCGCGGTGGTTTCAGCAGCAAATGCGAAAGAAGCGGAGCTCAGAGCCAGAGTTGAAGCCACAATCATTGCGGTAAGTTTACGCATAATTAAATTCCTCATTGGAGATTCAGGCAATTCGCCCGTTTTGTTTCGACGAAAACAAGTCTACTCAATCCAATGAATAGTAATGCGGTGTGGATGTAAAAGAGTGAAAGGCGGAGTGTTACTTTTCCAGCGATCGTGGAGAAAGTGTTTAGAAAGCGTAAGGTTGCGCGAACAGGTGTGAAAGGAAGCTCAGATAAATCTGAGTAATGCGGTGAATTCACACATTATCATGGTGAATGTTTCGCCGCCATAACTCTCTGTTAAATGTTCGTCGCTGTTGATGAGCAGTTTACGTCAGAGGGAAAGCGCAAAATCAGGTATAATAGTTATCTTTTGATTAACACTTTCTATAACAGTGCTGATGGATAATGACTCAATCCCGTTATGAAACGCTGGCGCGTACCTTGCGCAGACAAATTGATACGCAGGTCTGGTTACCGGGCGAACGGCTGCCTTCATTGCGTGATACCTGTAAACAGTCTGGCCTGAGTCTGATGACTGTGTTGCAGGCCTATCAGCTGCTGGAAAGTCAGGGTGTGATTGTCGCACGTCCGCAGTCCGGCTATTTCGTGGCGGCGGGGGGGCAGCGACCGGTGCGTCCTTCTCCCGACGGGCGTTTACATGCCGCAGAGCAGGTGGACGTCAATGACGCTATTTTCGATATTCTTAAAGCCGGGCAAGATCCCGCCGTGGTGCCGCTTGGTTCCGCGTTTCCTGATCCGACACTTTTCCCGCAACCACGTCTGGCTCGCTCCCTGGCGAGCGCCGTCCGCCGGATGTCGCCACACAGCGCCACTGCAAATCTGCCGCCGGGTAATGAAGAACTGCGTCGCAGCATTGCGCAGCGGTATGCGCAAAACGGCATTGAAGTGGCACCCGATGAAATTGTCATTACGTCAGGTGCGATGGAGTCGCTCGGGTTAAGTTTGCAGGTTGTGACCGAGCCGGGGGATTGGGTGGCTATCGAATCGCCGGCTTTTTACGGGGTATTGCAGGCGATTGAGCGGCGTAAATTAAAAGCCGTCGCCATTCCGACTGACGTACGTAGCGGCATGGATCCCGAGGCACTGGAACAGGCGCTGGAAATTTATCCCATCAAAGCCTGCTGGCTGATGTCCAGCTTTCAGAACCCGCTCGGATGCAGTTTGCCGCCGGAGAGAAAAACACGGCTGGTGAGTATTCTTCAGGCGCATAAAGTGGCGCTGATAGAGGACGATGTCTACAGCGAACTGTACTTTGACAGTGAACGGACGGTGCCGCTGAAAGCCTCGTCATACCGCAGCGAAATTCTGCATTGTTCGTCTTTTTCGAAATCTCTCGCGCCGGGCTTTCGCGTAGGCTGGGTGGCGGCGGGGGCTTATGCCGAACGTATTCAACGCCTGCAACTGATGAGTACATTATCGGCCAGTGTGCCGGTTCAGCTGGCATTAGCCGATTATATGCAAAAAGGTGCGCAGCAGGGCGGCTACGATACCCATCTGCGGCGGTTGCGCCGTGTGCTTGAACAACGCCAGATGGCGATGCGTCACGCTATCCTGGCTGAGTTTCCGGCGCAGGTGACAGTGACGCAACCCGCCGGCGGGTATTTTTTATGGCTGGATTTGGGCGATAACGTGGACGCGGCACGGGTCTATCAGCGCGCTCTGGCAAAAGGCGTCAGCGTCGCGCCCGGCACCATGTTCTCCGCCGACGCGCGTTTCAGCCATTGTATGCGCATTAATACCTCTTTCGAATGGGGACCGCACACCGCGCGTGCCGTCTCCATTCTGGCAGCGCTGGTGGCGGATGAAATTAAAAGGTGAGAATGGTTTCACACATCCTGTTCGCGCAGGATTTTACCGACATTTCCGCCCGGATGGACTTTCAGCAGCCGCTGCTGATCAAAGCCGTTGCGCAGCATGATATTGCCACACAACGCATCGAACACCGCCAGCACCAGTATGATGGACGTGGTAGCCAGCATATTGAGCGGGTCGATTTCCTGCTCAATATGTGTTTTCACCACCAGCGTGGCGGCACGGGCGATCGCCGAATCCGTATTCTCCGTCACACTGATGATCGCCACGCCCCTGGCTTTCAGCGCCGGTAACAAACGCGTCAGTTCTTCAGAGTTTCCGCCCCGGGAAATTAAAATCATCAGGTCATCGCTGCGCATAAAGCCTAAATCACCATGGGCGGCATCAGTGGCGCTAAGATATACCGCCGGTTGTTCGACGCATGCCAGCATATGGGCGATTTTCCGCGCCGCAATGCCCGACGTCCCGACGCCGCTGACGGCAATTTTGCCCTTACAGCCGGTGATCAGGGTCAGTAACTGCTGCCAGATATCGGCATCGAGATTGTGCCGTAATGCCAGCAATTCCTGGCTGTAGGTTTGCCAGCCCTGGCACGCCAGGGCAAATTCATCCTCTGCATTCATTGGGTTTCCCCCTGCATCAGGCGGCGGTATTTCATGCTGTCGTGGTACATCTCATGAAACACACGGTATTTGCGATCGTAATACTCTTTGATTTTATTGGTTTGCGGTGTGACCGTTTTGCCGATGCGGCTCATGGCCGCCATCGCTTCCGGCAACGAGTCGTATGCGCCGGCCGCAACGGTGCCCATCATGGCACTGCCGAGTAACATCGCTTCGCTTTCTTCCGGTAACAACATTGCACAGCCTGTGGCGTTGGAGTGCTCCTGTACAAACACCGGATTTTTGGTGCCACCACCGCTTGCCATCATGGTATCAATGCGATATCCACTCTGGTTCATGGTCTCGATGATATGGCGGGTGCCCAGCGCCAGCGCCTGAATGGTGGCCAGATAATGCAGTGCCATGTCTTCCGGCGTACGCGAGAGTTTCAGACCGGTCAGCGTACCGGTCAGCGTCGGGTTGGCGCGCGGTGAACGGTTGCCGTGGAAGTAGGGCAGCATATGAATATCTTTGGTCAGGAAGGCGATATTCTCCGGTTCACCGGCCATTTTTCGCAAAATGTTGTTGAGTACTTCGTAAATAGTTTTGCCGCTGTCTTTACCCTGTTTCAGTAAATCGTGATAACACGGATGCGACTGAATCATATGGTCAATCAGTGCGCCGGTGGTGGATTGCCCCCCTTCGTTCAGCCAGTAATCTGGCAAAATAGCCGAGTAGTAAGGCCCCCAGATGCCGCCGATATAACGTGCGCTGCGGGACATCGCCATGTGCGCCGTGGAAGTACCGCCAATCAGCGCGATGCGGTTATCGAAGTCGGCCGATTCACCGGATGCGCCGCTGGCACCGAGAATACCGAGGCTGCCTGCATGGGCATCAATGATAGAAACGCTGACGGCGGTGCCTGCCATCAGCCCCATCTCTGCGGCGGCGCGCTGTGTCAGACCATGCCCGAGCGGCTCGCCCATGGTTTTTACTTCACTGCCGATTTTCGCCGCGTTGTTTTCCAGCAAATCTTCCAGCCCGATCTGGCGGAAATAGCTTGGATCCCAGCGGTCTTCATGGCCGATATACGTCCATTTACAGACAGTGGAACACAGCGAGCGCGTGGTGTCCTGTGTGGCGCGCCAGGTCAGAAAATCCGGCAGGTCGAACAGGTGACCGACGTTGTTCCAGGTGGTCGGCATATGCTGTTTCAGCCAGAGCAATTTCGGCGTTTGCATTTCCGGTGAAATAATCCCGCCAACGAATTCCAGCACGCGGTGACCGGTGGCATTGATGCGCTCGGCCTGGGTAATGGCACGGTGATCCATCCAGACAATAATGTTTTGCTCGCTGCGCCCGGACGGGCTGACGGTCAGCGGCTTACCTTCTTTATCCAGCACCACCAGCGAACAGGTGGCGTCGAAGCCGATACCTTTCACCTGGATCGGGTTGATGTCAGCCTGATTAACCGCATCTTTCACGGCGTTACAGACAGATTGCCAGATCTCATCGGACGATTGCTCGACGAAATCGGCTTTCGGGCGGTATAACGTAATCTCACGGCTGGCCTGGCCAACCATGCGGCCGGTCATGTCGAAGACACCCGCGCGGGCGCTGCCGGTACCTACGTCGACTCCAATAAAATAACTCGCCATGTTCTTTCCCTTCGGTAAAAAGCTTTCGCTTAAGATTTTCTGTTTTGCAGAGCGATAAACAGGATCAGAACGCCGCCCCACAGAGCCATTGTCAGATAACTGCTTACCCCCATCAGGTTCAGGCCACTTTCCAGCATTTGCAGGACGATCAGTGCCAGTACCAGCCCGATGACCCGGCCGAAACCGCCGTCGGGATTAATCCCGCCGAGTACGGAGGCCAGAATGGTCACCAGCAAATAGGAGTCGCCGTAACCTGCTTTTGCCGAGTTAAATTTGGACATCATCAGCAATGCCGCACCCCAGCCGAGCAGGGCGGAAAGCACATACACCGCGATAGTAACTTTATGGGTATTGACGCCGCTGAACCGCGTGGCCTGTTCGTTGGAACCCATCAGATATAAGCTGCGGCCAAGTGTGGTGTGTTCGAGTAATACCCATAACAACAGCGCCACCAGCAGGAATAACAGCAGTGCGACCGGAATGCCCAAAAGACTGCCGTTGCTGAGATACTGGATTGCCGCCGGGAAGCCGGAAATCACCGCGCCGTTGGTCAGCAGAATATTCAGCCCGGCAATCAGCGTCATGGTGCCGAGCGTTGCCAGAATCGGTGAAACTCCGATATACGCAATCAGCGCGCCATTGAGTACGCCAGTCACCACCGCAACGGCCAGACCGGCGAGCATCGCCAGCGCGAAATATTCCGGCTGACCCGGATGCGCCACCAGAATGGCTGCCATTGCCAGAGAACAGGCATTTGCCCCGGCAATCACCGAGAGGTTGATACCACCGGTGAGCATGGTGATGCCCATCCCCAGAGCCAGCATGCCCAGAATCGGCAATTGCGAGGAGATCGACTGGAAATTGCCGATGCTGTAAAAACTGCCGCCCAGCGTAAATGAGAACAATACGGCAACAACAACGATAATCAGCAACTGCAAGCGGATGATGCGGTCGCCGGGGAAGAATCGGGTTAAAGTCGTCATGTCACATCCCCTTTGCCAGTTTGCGTTTTTCATTCCACGCGGTGCTGCTGATGCTGACCAGAATGATCACGCCGCTAAATACCTGATGCCAGTAAGATGAAATGCTCAGCAGCGTCAGGCCGTTTTGCAAAAAGGCCAGCAACATGACACCGAGGACGGTGCCGGTCAGCGAGCCGCGACCGCCGGTCATACTGGTACCGCCTAAGACCACCGCCGCCAGTACGGTCAGTTCATAACCGAGTAACGAGTTGGGTGCCACGGACTGAGTGATCTGTGCCTGTACCACGGCGGCGATACCTGCCAGCAATCCCATAAAGCCATACACATAAAAATGCAGACGCAGGATGTTCAGGCCCAGGCGCGACGCGGCATCACGGTTGCTGCCCATGGCGTAAATCTGCCGGCCCACACGGGTGCGGTTCATCAGCACGCCGGTGGCAATAATGACGCCCAGCAGGCTGAGCAGCGGCAGCGTCAGGCCATAGTCGTAACCGTCGGCGGCAGTAAAGGAGAACCAGTTGATGCCGTTCATGAACCAGTCGGGGAAGCCGTAAAGCCAGGTGCCATTGGTCAGATACACCAGCAAACCGTAGAAAAGGTTTAATGTGGCAATCGTGATAATAATGGCCGGCACGCGCAGCCAGTAGACCAGGAAGCCGTTGACCAGCCCGAGCAGTAAACCGATGCCCATCGACATGGCAAACGCCAGAGGAAAGCTGCCGCCATGATGAATGATGTAACTCGCCATCACGTACTGACCGATAGAGGTCACTGCCGGGAAAGAAATATCGATACCACCGGCAATCAGTACCACAAACAGGCCGCAGGCCAGAATACCGAGAATGGCGTAGCTGGTGGCAACGTCGGTCAGGTTGCCGATCGTCATAAATTCACGGGTGCTGACACTCAGGCCAATCACCAGCAGCAGTACCAGTAATCCCAGCCAGAATTCGTGCAGGGAAAACAGTTTCGTAAGAGATTTGTTATTCATTGATCGCCTCCGCAATTTGCGCTTCGCTGCTCTGATGCGGCGCAAATTCCGCCACCAGCTGGCCTTTACGCATCACCAGCACGCGGTGGCTGTTGTAATACGCTTCCGGGATTTCATCGCAAATCATCAGCACTGCCATGCCCGATTCCGCCAGATCGCGCGCGATGCGGTAAATCCCTTCTTTATTGGCGATATCGACACCGACTGTCGGCGAATCGAGGATCAGGATATGTGGCTGCGTCGCCACCCATTTGGCGATGGCGATGCGTTGTGCATTACCGCCGGAAAGGGTTTTCACCGGCAGGCTGCTGTCCGACACTTTAATGTTCAGATCACGGATCAGGTCTTTCACCACGGAGGCGGCTTTGCGGTGATCCATCAGCCCGGTGCCGGTGCGCAACTTGTCAAAAATTGACACCAGCGTGTTGTCATAAATGGATTGTTCCATGATCAGCCCCTGCGTCAGGCGATCTTCCGACACATACGCAATGCCGTGACGGATAGCGTCGCGGTTGCTGTGAAGTTTCACCGCCTTACCGTTGACACGGATTTCCCCGCTGTCCGGTTGACTCATGCCAAACAGGCTCAGGCAGAGCTCGGTACGCCCTGAACCGAGCAGGCCGATAATCGAGGTGATTTCACCCTGACGCAGCGACAGCGAAATATCCTGATACTGACCTTTGCGGCTCAGATGGCTGACTTCCAGCAGCGGCGTGACGTTGACCGGCGCGCGTTGCGGCAGATGGCTGTAGGTAAAACGCTGTCCGGTCATCAGGAAGGCCAGTTCATTACTGTCAAGTTCACTGGCCGGATAGGTACCGACCAGTTTGCCATCGCGCATCACACTGATACGGTCAGCGACTTCCATGACTTCATCGAGGCGATGGCTGACAAATACCACGCAAATACCGGCAGCTTTGAGCTCATTCACCACCCGCAGCAAACCGTTCACTTCGGTGCGGGTCAGCGACGCGGTGGGTTCATCCATAATAACCAGACTGGCGTCAGCCGCGATTGCCCGGCATATTGCCACTAACTGGCGGTCAGCAATCGACAGCTTTTCGACTTTACGATCCGGATCCAGTGAGACGCCAACCCGTTGCATCGCCGCGATGGCTTTTTTGCGCATTGCCTCACGATGTACCCAGAAATCGCCGCCCGGTAAATAACGGTGGATAGCAATATTTTCAGCCACCGATAAATTGGGGAATAAAGACAAGTCCTGATAAATAACCTGAATGCCATAATAAGACGAAAGCTGTGGCGTCAGGGCGTGAAAAAGTTTTCCGTCAAGCGTAATCGCTGCGCCTTTCTCCGGCTGGTAGACACCGGAAATAACTTTAATGATGGTACTCTTGCCACAGCCATTCTGACCGGCGAGACAATGCACTTCACCTTTATTAAGCGTCAGGCTGACATTATCCAGCGCTAATACGCCGGGGAATTTTTTACTGATTTTTTCGAGGCTGATAAAGGCCTCAGCAGGGGCAGGGGACGTGCTGAGAGTATTCATCGCAATCCTTACAACATGCCCTTCATTCTTCACGCTGCGGGTGCGTTGGCTTCACTTGCTCACCCGAATCACTTACTTATGTAAGCTCATCGGGCTTTACTCATTTGCCGCCTTCTCACAACGCGAATTATTTAGGGTATAAGTTTTCAATGTCTGATTAGAAATTCAGATACGGCACAACATACAACGCCGTATCTGTTTCTATTTGCCTGGTGTGGCGCTGGAGATAAATTATCTCCGGTAAATAAAAGTATTAAAAAGCTAAATCAGAATCCGAGTGATTTCGCATTTTCTGGTGTGACTTCCAGGATTTTATTAAAACGGATCACGTGTTTATCCATATCCACATCAGCTTTGCCTAATCCGTCGATGCTCAGATCTTTATTCACTTCTTTACCCTGCAACATCTGGTCGGCGACCGTCACTAACGCGTAACCGGCATCTTTCGGATCCCACAGCAGCACTTTCTTAATATCACCGCGCATCAGGTATGGCGCAGCCTGAGCTGGCATGGCAATACCCACAACGGCGATTTTATTTTTTGCACGTTTTTGCTGAACGGCCTGACCGGCACCAATCGGGCCGAGTGAACCGAAACCAATAATCCCTTTCAGATCAGGGTAGGTTTTCATTAAATCGAGCGTTGTGGAGTAAGACTTATCAATATTTTCCGCGACCGGCAGGCGTGACGTGACTTCATGCATATCCGGGTATTTTTCTTTCTGATATTTAATCGCGGCATCGGCCCATGCGTTATGCAATGGCACGGTCAGCGAGCCGACATAAATCGCATAACCGCCTTTGCCGCCCATGTCTTTCGCCAGCTCGTCCATATTGGCTTCGGCGTATTTCTGGCTGTCGATGGTTTCGATATCCCACTGACCAATCTGCTGATCCGGCGATTCGTGCGTTAACACCACAATGCCCTGATCACGGGCTTTCTTAAGCACCGGTTCCAGCACTTTGGCGTCGTTTGGCACCACGATAATGGCGTCGACTTTTTTGGCGATCAAATCTTCAATCACTTTGACCTGCTGAGCGGGATCCGGCGTGGATGCGCCCACCTGATAGGCATTAACATCCAGTTTCTGTGCGGCTTCTTTTACGCCGACTTCCATACGTGTGAACCATGGAATACCGGTGACTTTGGCAACGACGGCTATGTCGTAAGGTTTGGCGGCAAATGACGGTGTTGTGAATAACATGCATGCTGAAACCACACATGCACTGACTAATGCGAGGTTAAATTTCATGTCTGTACCTTTTCTTATGATGTTCTGTTCTGGTGTAGGGAGCGGCTGGTGGTTATTTATTCCACATTCAGAGATTAACTTAAGGGGAAAGCTTTTTTCGCGCAGCCGTAAACAGAATGTGATCAGTGCCCTAAAAAGTTAAATTTAATAACTTTTAATGTTAAATTAAAGTTAATAAAAACCATCAAGTTCACACCACAGAGAAATCGTGGGAGTGTTACCGATAATAATTTAACAAAATGAAATCTAAAATTTAACAAAATGAATACAACTCGCGGCAGAAATCGGGGGTTATCAGCAAGAAAAACCGTGAGATTTTTTTTATTTGCGCAGAGTGTGAAGAGGGTCACGGGGTTTTCATGCCCCAACATTGTGCATCGTTGCACCTTGATCAGGCATGGCGCTGCGCCTGAGCGCGGGCTTCACGCGCCGGATCACAATTCTGTATAAAACATCCCGCCGGAAATAAAAATATTTCCCTGCATACTCATTCTTCTGACCGCATTGCTGCACAAGGGGATTTTTTCTTTTATTCATTTTTTATGCAATAAAAGTGAATAATGGCAGGTATTAAGTGGTTGTTTTTTCTAGCTCTCACTTTTTTTATTCACTTTTTTCCTTTGCTGGCATGAAGAGTGCAATCTATGATGAGACTGAGTGAGATTATTTATTAACTTTTAAATAACAAATTAATAACTGTCATTTCTCGCCAGCGTGATTGCCCGCTAAATGTGCAAAAACATCGGAACCCGGTGCATTTCCCGTCTGTATGGGGGACGGGCGCGTGCACCCTGAAATCAGCTTATAAGAGGTTTATATGGAACACCAACAGCAGCCGCAAAACGTCAGCCGCCAGAACTTTGATGACTGGATGGTACCGGTTTATGCGCCGGCGGCATTTATTCCTGTGCGCGGCGAAGGATCCTGGCTGTGGGATCAGGCGGGCAAAGATTATGTCGATTTCGCCGGCGGCATTGCGGTGAATGCACTCGGACATGCGCACCCTGAAATTCGTAAAACCCTGCATGAGCAGGCGGATAAAGTCTGGCACCTGGGCAACGGTTACACCAATGAACCGGTGCTGCGGCTGGCAAAGCAACTGATCGACGCCACTTTTGCGGACAAAGTATTTTTCTGTAACTCCGGCGCAGAAGCCAACGAAGCGGCGCTGAAACTGGCCAGGCTTTACGGCAATAAAACCGGCGGTGAAAAAAACGAAATTATCGCCTTCAAAAACGCATTCCATGGCCGCACGCTCTTTACCGTCACCACCGGCGGTCAGCCGAAATATTCTGAAGATTTTGCCCCCTTGCCAGAGGCCATTACCCATCTGCCGTTTAACGATCTGGCAGCGGTGGCCAGCCAGATCTCTTCCCGCACCTGTGCGGTGATCGTTGAACCGATCCAGGGGGAAGGTGGCGTGGTGCCGGCAGAGGCGGAATTTCTGCAAGGCCTGCGTGAGTTGTGTGACAAACATCAGGCAGTGCTGATTTTCGATGAAGTGCAGACCGGCGTCGGGCGCACCGGCGAATTGTATGCCTATCAGCATTATGGTGTCGTGCCGGATATTCTGACCAGTGCCAAAGCGCTGGGTGGCGGTTTCCCGATTGGTGCGATGCTGACCACTGACCGTTATGCCGCGTTATTCCAGCCGGGTACGCACGGCACCACTTACGGCGGTAACCCGCTGGCAACGGCGGTGGCGGGAAAAGTCTTAGCGCTGATTAACACGCCGGAGGTGTTGTCAGGTGTGCAAAAGCGTCATCAGTGGTTTGCCGATGGCCTTAAGCGCATCAACGATCGTTATCGGGTGTTCAGTGAGGTGCGCGGGCAGGGGCTGCTGTTAGGTGCGGTGATGAGCGAACGGTATAAAGATCAGGCCAAACAGCTCAATACGCTGGCGGCCGAAGAAGGACTGATCGCCCTGATTGCCGGGCCTAACGTACTGCGTTTTGCGCCATCACTGATTATTCCGGGTGCGGATATTGAAGAAGGGCTGAACCGGCTTGAGCGTGCCGTTGCGCGCCTGTGCGTGTGATTGTTTGGGATAAATGAGGTAAAGCATCATGATGTTGATTCGACCTGTGCGGCCCGGCGATCTCGCCGACATCCTGCAGTTGTCAGGCAAAACCGGCATCGGTTTAACGTCTTTGCCCAAGGATGAAGCGCATTTACGCGGGCGCATTGAGCGCTCAGTGGCGACCTGGGAAGGTCGCCTGGATAAAGCCGAGCAAGGTTATCTGTTCGTACTCGAAGACACTGAACAGAAAAAAGTGGTGGGCGTCAGTGCCATCGAAGTGGCGGTCGGGCTCAGTGAACCGTGGTACAACTTTCGCCTTGGCACGCTGGTGCATGCCTCCAAAAGCCTGAACATTTATAAACCGGTGCCGACGCTTTTTCTCAGTAATGATCACACCGGTTATACCGAACTTTGTACGTTGTTTCTCGACCCGGACTACCGCCACGGCAAAAACGGACAATTGTTATCGAAAGTCCGTTTTCTGTTCCTGGCGGCATTTCGTGAGCACTTCTCCCGCAAGGTGATTGCGGAGATGCGCGGTATGTCTGACGACAACGGTCATTCACCGTTCTGGGACAGCGTCGGACGGCATTTTTTTGGTATGGAATTCGCCGAAGCCGACCGTCTGACCGGTATGGGACAAAAATCCTTTATTGCCGAACTGATGCCAAAGCATCCTTTATATACCGAGTTGCTCAGTCACGAGGCGCGTGAGGTGATCGGCGAAGTGCATCCGCAAACCGCCCCGGCGCGTGCTGTGCTTGAAGGTGAAGGGCTTCGTTACGAAGGGTATGTGGATATTTTTGATGCCGGCCCGACGCTCGAAGGTGAAATCGATCAGTTACGCGCGGTAAAGGAAAGTTGTCTGCTGCCTGTCCGGCTGGCGGAACATCGCAGCGGGCGGGACGAGCCGCTGTATCTGGTCGCCAATGAGCAATATCAGAATTTCCGTGCCTTACTGGTGCCGGGCGGCGACTCGCCGCATTCTCTGACGCTTAATGGCCGCGAAGCTGACCTGCTCAGTCTGCGCGAGGGCGATACCCTGCGTGCCGTGGCGCTTTTCCCGGGTGATACCCCGGCTCCTGCAACCCAGTTTCTCAAAAAGGAAAGTCTCGCATGATGCAACCTGCACTTTTTATTCAGGGCCAGTGGCGCAGCGGACAAGGCGCGCAACTGAACAAAACTAATCCGGCCGATAATACATTGCTGTGGTCGGCGCTGAGCGCCAGTGCTGAAGATGTCGGGGCCGCCTGTACAGCCGCACGCACGGCATTCCCTGCATGGGCACGTAAAACCGTGACCCAACGTGCTGAGGTGATTAAGCGTTTCGCGGATTTACTGACGGAACACAAAACCCGGCTGGCGGAAATCATCAGTCAGGAAACCAGCAAACCGCGCTGGGAAACGCTGACAGAGATTCAGGCCATGATCGGCAAGGTCGCTATTTCACTGGAAGCCTGTCAGCAACGCACTGGCGAAAAACACACCGCAATGCCCGACGGTGAAGCCGTGCTGCGCCACCGTCCCCATGGCGTGCTGGCCGTTTTTGGGCCGTACAATTTCCCCGGCCATCTGCCGAACGGCCATATCGTTCCGGCTTTGCTGGCGGGGAATACGCTGGTGTTTAAACCGAGCGAACTGACGCCCAAAACCGCCGAAGAAACGGTGAAATTGTGGGAGCAAGCCGGATTGCCGGAAGGCGTTCTGAATCTGGTACAAGGCGGTCGCAGCACCGGTGAGGCGCTGGCAGCCTGCGATAATATCGACGGCCTGCTGTTTACCGGCAGCGCAGGTACCGGCTATCAGTTACACCGTCAGCTCGCCGGTCAGCCTGAAAAAATTCTGGCACTGGAAATGGGCGGCAATAATGCGCTGATTGTCGAGCCGGTAGAGGATATTGATGCAGCGGTTAATCTGACTATTCAGTCAGCATTTATTTCTGCCGGACAGCGTTGTACCTGTGCCCGCCGTCTGCTGGTGAAAGAGGGAGCGGCGGGTGATGCATTTATTGCGCGTTTGCTTGATGTCACCATGCAACTGCGGGTCGGGGGATGGGATGACACGCCGCAGCCGTTTATGGGGGGTGTGATTTCTGACGTTGCAGCACGCAATATGCTGAAAGCGCAGGACGGGCTGCTGGCGCTGGGCGGAAAGCCGCTGCTGTTGCTGACACGCCCGGACCCGCTGAATACGGTCCTGACGCCGGGCATTATCGATCTGACCGGCGTGGCCGGTATTCCTGATGAAGAATATTTCGGCCCGTTGCTGAGCATTTACCGTTACAGCGATTTTGATAATGCCATCGCCCTCGCCAACCGGACGCGTTTCGGGCTCGCCACCGGGCTTATCTCTGCTGATCGTGATCAGTTTGAGCAGCTATTGTTAGAAGCCAGGGCGGGCATTGTGAACTGGAATAAACCGCTGACCGGTGCATCAAGCAATGCGCCTTTTGGGGGGATCGGCGCTTCGGGTAACCATCGTCCCAGCGCGTATTATGCGGCGGATTATTGTGCCTGGCCGATGGCCTCGCTGGAAACGGACAAACTGGAACTCCCTGCGACGCTGTCGCCAGGTATTGATTTCCGTACAATCTGAGGAGACAGGAATGTCTGGATGTGAAGCAAATTTTGACGGATTAGTTGGCCCGACGCACCATTACGCCGGGTTGTCGTTTGGCAATGAAGCCTCGACTAAAAACCAGGATACGGTGGCGAATCCGCGTCTGGCGGCAAAACAGGGCTTGCTGAAAATGAAAGCGCTGGCTGACCTGGGTTTTGCGCAGGGCATTTTGCCACCCCACGAACGTCCGCATCTGAGCACGTTGCGCAAAATGGGCTTTGGTGGCAGCGATCGGGAGGTGCTGGCCAAAGCGCAGGCTTATTCGCCGCGTTTGCTGTCGTCACTGAGTTCGGCGTCTTCCATGTGGGTAGCCAATGCGGCCACGGTGTCGCCTTCAGCCGACAGCGCGGACGGGCGTGTGCATTTCACGGTCGCCAACCTGAACAATAAATTCCACCGGGCCATTGAGGCAGAAACCACGTCTGCCATTTTGCGCGCGACCTTTCATGCCGATAAATATTTTGCTCATCATGATGCGCTGCCGCAGGTGGCTGCGCTGGGGGATGAGGGCGCGGCGAATCACAACCGGTTATGTGGTGCGTACGATAAACCCGGGGTGCAGGTGTTTGTTTACGGACGTGACGGGCTGGCGACCGGCGGGAACGAACCGGTGCGTTATCCGGCACGCCAGACCCGTTTAGCCAGTGACGCCGTGGCGCGTTTACATCAGCTTGATGAAAAACGCACGGTGTTTATTCAGCAAAATCCGCAAGCCATCGACAGCGGCGTTTTCCATAATGACGTCATTTCTGTCAGTAACGGTAACGTGCTTTTCCATCACGAGCAGGCGTTTGTCAATTCAGGCAAAGCGCTGGAGGAAATCCGCCGCAAAATGGCGGCGCTTGAGCTGGATTTCTGCCCGGTTGAAGTGCCGCAGTCGAAAGTATCTCTCGACGATGCGGTCGCGACCTATCTGTTTAACAGCCAGTTACTGACCAAATCCGACGGCAAAATGCTGCTGGTGGTGCCGGAAGAATCCCGCCAGCACACCGGCGTCTGGGCGTATCTTTCTGCACTGAAAGACAGCGGTGGTCCGGTCGATCAGCTTGAAGTGTTTGATCTGCGCGAAAGCATGCGCAACGGCGGTGGTCCGGCGTGTCTGCGTCTGCGTGTGGCGCTCAACCGCAACGAACTTAATGCCATCAATGTGGCTTCGCTGATGAACGACAACCAGTTCACGCGGCTTAATACCTGGGTGGATACGCATTATCGTGACCGGATGCAGGCTAAAGATCTGGCTGATCCGCAGCTTCTGACCGAAGTGCGCACTGCGCTCGACGAGCTGACGACTATTCTCGGGCTGGGTGCGATTTATCCGTTCCAGCGCTGAGCGATCACAGGAGTGAAGGTATGTTTGATTTACTGGCGACGACGCTGTCCGGCGACGCGGTGACTGAACCTGCAGGACAAACCGAAACGCTGGACTGGCAATGGCGCGGCGAAGGCATTCTTGAGCTTTCACCGCGTCAGCCCTGTCAGGCGGCGGTGGTGATTTCTGCCGGTATTCACGGTAATGAAACTGCGCCTGTTGAACTGCTTAATCAACTGGTCAGCGAACTGCTGTCAGGTGAAAGGTTGTTGCGGGTCCGGTTGCTGGTATTACTGGGCAATCCGCCGTCAATGCGTATCAATAAGCGGTTTACCGGCGCCGATATGAACCGCATGTTTGGCGGACGTCACGCGCGTTATACACCTGATAATGAAACCCGCCGGGCGCAGGAACTTGAACAGGTGATGGCATTGTTTTATCGCAGCGCCACCGCCGCAGGGACAACTGAGCGATTCCACTATGATTTGCACACGGCGATCCGTGGTTCAAAGCATGTGCGTTTCGGGTTATTGCCGTTACAGACGCGAGCGAAAAGCGCAGCGATGCTTGCGTGGCTCGACGCCGCCGGGCTGGATGCGCTGGTGCATCATCGTTCGCCCGGAGGAACATTCACGCACTTTAGCAGCGAGGTTTTTCAGGCCGACAGTTGCACGCTGGAACTGGGCAAAGCGCTGCCGTTTGGCAGTAACGACCACACGCAGTTCACCGGTATCCGCCGTGCGCTGGAAGCGCTGGTCAGCGGCCAACCGTTGCCCGCACGCGAAGCTGCCGCGCCGCTGGTGCATTACCGCGTGGTGCAGGATGTGATCCGCTCACAGGACGATTTTCAGCTGTTTATCCCGGCTGATGCGTTGAATTTTACGGCGTTCAGGCAGGGTTTTGTGATCGCAAAAGAAAGCGGCAAAACTTACAGGGTGGAAGCAGAGGAAGAAGTCGTGCTATTCCCGAACCCGAACGTTGCGCTGGGGTTAAGGGCAGGGCTGATGCTGGTGAAAATGTGATGAGTAAAAGCAATGTAGTTGCCATTAAAACCCCACCCCAACCCTTCGCAGGGTAGGGAGCCGCTCGAGTTTTTTTCCAGCGACGAAGAAATGGAACAGGTTTTCTTGCTTGTCCCATGCTAAATCTCGGGTGGGTTTTCTTGCTCCTTCCCCTGCGAAGGGGGAGGCGGGGAGGGGGTATTCATGGCGGCACGAGAAGCTGAGGTGTGTGCAGGGAATGATGTTGCCTGCCAGCAAAACCGTCCCGGCATGAACCACCCCAAAAGAAAAAGGGTTCTGATTTTCATCAGAACCCTTTTTCTTTAATTTGGCGGTGAGAGAGGGGTTCGAACCCTCGATACGATTTCTCGTATACACACTTTCCAGGCGTGCTCCTTCAGCCACTCAGACACCTCACCGTGTTCGTTACAGCGCGAGCGTTGCAACGGGGCGCTACTATAGGGAGACAGCCGCGAAGGGTCAAGAAAATTTTCAGCGTTTTGTGTCAGGTGCTCAGAGTCTGTTCAGCGAAAATAATGCCGTGGTCGCCGGGTTTTTGAAGCGCCCGAAACAAAAAAGGCTCTGATTTTCATCAGAACCTTTTTTGTTTAATGTGGTGGAGAGAGAGGGGTTCGAACCCTCGATACGATTGCTCATATACACACTTTCCAGGCGTGCTCCTTCAGCCACTCAGACACCTCTCCAGTCGCCAGCTGCACCGCAGTGCTGCTGACCGGCGCTAATGTAGGGAAAAGTAGTCTCACCGTCAACTCTCTTTTACCGGTTCGATGCCATTTAAACAAACTTAGAACAATCTGATGATTTAAAGAACAAAAAATGCCTTAAGGATGTACAGCCGGGATCTGATGACGCACGGCGATTAAAATGACTTATCAAAATGCATAAATAAGTAGCGCTTCTGCATAGAAGCACAATTATCCCGCAAACACTTTTTGTTACCGCTAAATAGCAAGATATGTTGTGGTAATCATCTCCGGTAGCGGTATAACAATGCACTCTGAAAAAATGCTTCGCATAAGAACTGTACAGGTCACCATTTGAAGCAGCGTTTATTTATCACATAAAGACAGGGGGCATTCTTGAGTCAGCCAAATAACACGGTCGGATCGCAGCACCGGACCGCCATACCTGCCGGTGCGGGCACATTATTTTTTGTTCAGACGTTCGCAACGCTCGGCTTTGCTGTGCTGTATTCCACACTGGTACTTTATGCCACCAAAAAACTCGGCTTCAGTGAAGATAATGCCAACGCCATCATGGGCGTGTTCGGTGCCTTCAACTACGGGCTGCATATGTTCGGTGGCTACCTCGGCGGACGTTATCTTAGTAACCGCAATCTTTTCGTACTCGGCATGGTGTTGCAGGTCTTTGGCTGTGCGCTGATTGCGCTGGAAGGCGTGACCGGGTTGTACTGGGGATTAGCCATGTTCCTGACCGGCAGCGGACTGAATGTGACCTGCCTGAACATGATGCTGACCCAGCGGTTTGCGCCGGACGATGACCGCCGTGAATCGGCCTTCCTGTGGAATTATGCCGGGATGAACCTCGGCTTCTTTATTGGTTTTGCGGTCGCCGGTTATTTCCAGCTCAGCGAAAATTACCGCGCACTGTTTTTGTTCGCCACGTTAGGTAATGTCGCGGCAGTTGTGGTGACACTCTCCCGCTGGTCGATTCTGGCCGACCTCAGCACGCCGCTGAAAGAAGCCAGCCGCAGCCAGTTGTTGCGCCGGATGGCGATCGGTATAGCCATTCTGATTGTGCTGGTTCCGGTTATCCGCATGTTGCTGACGCACGCAGAATTCAGCAGTTATTTTGTGGTCGCACTGGGTATGGTGATTTTCGCGCTGATGACGCTGGTGACATTCCGCCATCGTGATGCCGGTGAACGTCGCCGCATGAAGGCATATCTGCTGCTGGCGCTCGGTTCGCTGGTTTTCTGGACCCTGTATCAGCTGGCTCCGATGGGGCTGATGCTGTTCTCTGAAAATAATATTAACCTGAATGTATACGGTATCCGCGTGGCACCGCAGTGGATCCAGAACATTAATACTGTGGTTATCGTGATCGGCGGTCCGCTGATGGCACTGTGGTTCAACCGCCTGCGTCAGCGCGGCTGGAACATTGATATTCCTGCGCAATTCTCTGCCTCATTATTTTGCATGGGACTTGGGATGCTGGTGTTACCGCTGGGGATCCATCTGGCGGGCGGCGACGGTCTGGTGGCGTTTAAATGGATTGCGATCAGCTATCTGCTGCAAAGTATCGGTGAGTTACTGATTTCCCCGATCGGTTACGCAATGATTGGCAAACTGGCTCCGCCGCGTTATCAGGGCGTCATGATGGGTTGCTGGATGATGGTGACCGGTGTGGCGTCTGTGCTGGCGAGTTACATTTCCGGGCTGATGCCGCAAAACGCAGGCAGTACACCGGTACTGACCAATCCGGGCTACAGCCAGGTGTTTAACGTGCTGGGTTGGGGGTCTGTTATCACAGGTGTGGTACTGCTGGTACTTATCCCGCTGCTGCGCCGGATGATCCACCGCGAGCCGGCGGGCGCCTGATTTATTCGCAGTATCCGACAGTCGCTTCACAAGCCCCGAATTCCGGGGCTTGTTCTTTTTTACGTCACAGGGTTGCATCACGATGATATTCAGGGAAATCTATCTGCTCACAGGAGGCTTCCCCGATGAACATTATTTTTTACCACCCTACATCTGATGCAAAACCCTGGATTGACGGCATAACAAAAAGATTACCGCAGGCCAGTATCCGCGTGTGGAATGCTGATGATCATGACCCGGCGGATTACGCGCTGGTCTGGCGGCCGCCGAGCGCTATGCTTGCGTCCCGCACTATGCTGAAAGGCATTTTCGCACTGGGGGCTGGCGTTGATGCTATCCTCACGCAGGAACAGCGCCATCCGGGCACACTGCCAGCCGGTGTGCCATTGCTGCGCCTTGAAGATACCGGCATGTCTTTGCAGATGCAGGAATATGCGCTGGCGACGGTATTACGTTATTTTCGCCGGATGGATGAATATCAGCTGTTCCAGCAACAAAAGCAGTGGCACCCGCTTGCCCCGCATTCACGCAGTGAATTCACCATTGGTGTTCTCGGTGCCGGCGTGCTCGGCAGCAGCGTGGCGAAGGCACTCGTGGACATGCAGTTTACGGTGCGCAGCTGGAGCCGCAGCGCCAAGTCACTGGAAGGTGTGGCGAGTTTCTATGGGGACGATCAACTGGCGGGGTTTGCCCGTGGCTGCAAAGTGCTGATCAATCTGTTGCCCAATACCCCGCATACCGCCGGTGTTCTCAATCATCAACTGTTCACAAATCTTTCGCATAATGCGTACCTGATTAACCTTGGCCGTGGCGGACATCTGGTGGAAGGTGATGTGTTACGCGCCCTCGACAGCGGCCAGATTGCGGCTGCCACGCTGGATGTCTTCATCGAAGAGCCGTTACCGGCCATGCACCCGTTCTGGTCGCATCCGCGTGTCAGCATTACGCCACACGTCGGTGCTGACACCTTGCCGGAGCAGGCGATGGACAGCATCGTGAGTAATATTCTGGCGATAGAAGCGGGGCGCGAGCCGACAGGCCGCGTCGATCCCGGTCGGGGTTACTGATATTCATCTGCTAACATGATAAATGCTGCGGTTATTTTTGCCGCAGCGGAAGATTTTCAAGGAGAGCACATGCCGTACCCGGTTGACTTACACATGCACACGGTTGCCAGCACACACGCCTACAGTACATTGCATGATTACATCGATGAAGCAGTACAAAAGGGCATCAGGCTGTTTGCCATCACCGATCATGGCCCTGATATGGCTGATGCGCCGCATTACTGGCATTTTATGAATATGCGGGTGTGGCCGCGTCTGGTGAATGGCATCGGCATTCTGCGCGGTATTGAATCGAACATTAAGAATATTCATGGCGATATCGATTGCACCGGCCCGATGCTCAAAGAAATTGACGTGATTATCGCCGGTTTCCATGAGCCGGTGATGCAGCCTGTCGATAAAGAAACCCATACCGCGGCGGTGATTGCGGCAATGGCGGGAGGTGAAGTGCATATTATTTCGCATCCGGGCAACCCGAAATACCCGATTGATATTCCGGCGGTGGCAGCCGCTGCCGCAAAATATAATGTGGCCCTGGAGCTGAATAATTCGTCGTTCATCCATTCGCGTGTGGGCAGTGAACCCAATTGCCGCGCCATTGCGCTGGCCGTAAAAGAAGCCGGTGGCTGGCTGGCGCTGGGGTCGGATTCGCATATCGCCTATTCGCTCGGTGGCTTTGAACATTGTGAACGTATTCTGCGCGAAATTGATTTTCCGCAAGACCGTATTCTTAACGTCAGCCCGCGTCGTTTCCTCGATTTTCTTGAGGCCCGTGGCCGTGCGCCCATTGCTGAATTAAGCGAACTGTGACATTGTCGCGGCCAACGTGCGGGTGATAAACCCTTTTCATTGTCTGATCAGGTTACTGTTATGAATGAATTTTCGATTGTCTGCCGCGTGCTGGGCACCTTATTTTATCGCCAGCCGCAGGATCCGTTACTGGTTCCACTGTTTGGTCTGATTCAGGATGGGAAGCTGCGTGAACACTGGCCGCTGGAACAGGATGCGTTGCTGATCCGCTTACAGGAAAGTGCCACTCCGGAAGCACTGGCCGCTGAATTTAACCGTCTGTTTGTCGGTTCAGAATGCGCAGTTTCGCCATTCCGCAGTGATTACGTTGAGGGCGCAAATGAAATGGATGTGCGCACATTCCTGCAACAGCGCGGAATGCCTTTAGGTGAAACACCTGCCGATCATTTTGGTGGCATGTTACTGGCCGCGTCCTGGCTGGAAGATCAGTCGCAGGAGGATGAAGTGGGTGCGCAAATCGCGCTGTTCGATGAATTGCTTTTCCCGTGGTGCGGTAAATTCCTCGGTAAAGTGGAAGCGCATGCGACCAGCGGTTTTTATCGTACCTTGTCTGAAATCAGCCGCGAAGCCTTGCAGGTCATGCGTGATGAATTGCAGGAACAGTTGCCACCCGATCTGGATGACGCTGAAGAAGACGATCAGTAACCCCTGGCGAAGAACATAAAAAACCCGGCGGTGGGTCATCACGCCGGGTTTTTTATGGTGACTCTTTAGCTGAAATTAATCAGTGAAGGGGATGACGAGTTGCCCCGGTTTCACTTCTATCCCTTTCGCCAGTTTCTTCGCCATCGCCTCGCCTTTACTGTGATCGCCATTAAGCACATAAGCCGGACGCTGGTTGAAATAGGTGTTCAGTGAATTGTTCAGGTATGGCATCAGGCCTTTCATCACGTTATCCATTTTTTCAGGCTTGATGGTGTAATCCGTCACCTGCATATCCCGCAGGAAAATAGCGCCTTTTTCGCGGTCATAAGAAGGATTCGCTTTCAGGGTCAGGTGCATATCGGCTTTTTGCGGCCCGAACAGTGAGGAGATATCGACATGTGCATCCCCGGTCAGCGTCACGACGCCGGGTTCAGCGCGGCCGATCTGGCTGCTGAGATTGGTCAGCACCAGTTTGGCATCCACCAGGCCAGGAACACCCAACTGTTTTTCAAATTTATTGTTTTTTTGCAGGTAATCATTCACCTGCTGCTCACTGATGGTGTACTGCGTCAGCTGATTACAGCCTGCCAGCAGGCTGGCGCAAATCAGTGCGGCGGCTCCTATAAATCGCTTTGTCATTCTTCCCTCATTACGTAAAAACTATTTTCTCAGCATGACCGCAATGCGGTATCGCGCCAATCAGACAACGCTGATTAGCCTAAGTGCTGAACGAGGGGAAGAAAAGGAAAAATAGCCGGAAGCGCACTTCCGGCTGCAAAGGCTTAACTTGCTAAGCGTGTTAATAAGTTAACCTGGGTCTGCTTGGCCATATTATCGCGATAGGCCTGAACCCGCGAAGGCCAGTCAATACCCTGAACGATCGACAGTGAACGCAGCAACGGCCACAGATTAATATCATCCTCGGAAAGCTCACCGTTCACGGCGTTAGGCTCAACGATCAGTTTGTCGAGTGCGCGCAGATCCTGACTGATTTTTTTCACCAGCCCCTCAGAATGCTGCAGATGCTCCTCAAAACTGCCGCTGGCGGCCTGCTTTTTATCAGAGAAATATTTACGTGCTGCCGGCGTGGAGAATTCTTCCAGCGGCGCGGCGGCAAAGCGTGGCAGTAGCAGACGGCCGGTATAGTCGGACACCTGCCGCAGCCAGGCGGCAATTGACGCATTCAGCGGCCCGGTCAGCAGGGGTTTACCGTCACTTTTGTCGATGTAGTGCACGATGTCCATACTCTCAGGCATGAAGCCGCCATCCTCTTTTTGCAGGATGGGCACCATTTTTTTACCGACCATTGATACGGGTGTTTTTTCATCATCATTGAGCAGCACCTTGATCTCAACGGGGATGTTCTTCAAACCGAAAATCATGCGGGCTTTCACGCAGAAAGGGCAATGTTCGTAAATGTAAAGTCTCATAGTACTTAGCTCCTGTTATCGCCGGCGGTGACCTGTAGGGTGCATGAAAACTGCCGGATGTAGGTTCAGATTCTTCCCGATTTCCCGATAGAGTAAAGCCAGTATGGTTACAGATGTCAGTGAGATCAAACCGCGCTGGCGAAAGCGCGGTGTGAATGACAGGGATCAGTTGCCGCTGAGCATGGCGGGTTCGATGCGGCGCAGGTTGAACTGCCAGTACAAACCGGTGAGGGTGATAAAGCCGACAACGCCGAGTAATAACCACGGCAGTTCGGGCAATGCGAGCGCACGGCCGGTGTCGTACATCCAGCCGCCACCGGTATAACCGATCACGCCGCCGAGAGCCAGCCCGAGACGGCTGAAGCCCATGTAGCTGCCACGCGCGCGGGCATCGGCCAGAGAGGCACCGAGGGTTTCACGGGCCGGTTCAGCAATGATGGAGCCGATGTAGAAAAAGCCAATCAGCAACAATAGCGGGTTGATTGAGGTGACCAGCCCGACCGGCAGCAGGCTCAGTGTCATGATCAGCAGACCGAACATCAGGCGCTGCTCAAGACGGAAACGTTTTTCACTCCAGCGGGCAACCGGATATAACAGCGTCAGCGACAGCACGGCTTCGATGGCGTACATCCATTTCACCGCTGACGGACTGCCTGCGACATCATTGACCGCAATCGGCAGCATCAGCATCACCTGAACAGTCAGCATGTAATAACCGGTGAGCGTGAGGACGTAGGCCAGAAAACGGCGGTCACGCAATACGCGCATCATGCCTTCGCGCATCGGCGTACGCAGGGTGGAAATGCGGTAAGCCGGTAACAGCCAGGCGTTGCAGGCAGCGGCCAGACAGAAGATTGCGGCTCCGGTCCAGCAAACGTAATGGAAATCATATTGCAGCAGCCAGCTGCCGATCAGGGCGCCAATAACGGCGCCTGCGCTGTCCTGCATCATCATCAGAGAAAAGAAACGGCTGCGTTCATGCGGACGGGTCAGTTTGATCACCAGCGCGGTGCGTGGTGGATCAAATAACGTGCCGCCAAGGCCGGAAAGAATACAGGAGCAGACCAGGATCCACGGTTGATCGGCCATCGCCATCGCGGCAAATCCTGCAGCACGCAATAACATGCCGCTGATAATCATGGGTTTCGCCCCGAACCGGTCAGCAATCGCCCCGCCAAAAATGCCTAATCCCTGTTGCGTAAGCTGACGAACGCCGAGCGCCAGACCAACGGCCATTGCTGCCCAGCCAAGCTGATCGACAAATCGGATCGAGATCAACGGAAAAACCACGAAAAAGCCTAAAATCACCAGCGCGTTGTCTAATAACAGAAAATACTTACCCAAGCTCCGAGCTTGTGATACCAGAGACATGCTTCACCATGAGCGATTATATGTATCCTGTCCGGCAGATACAGAAAGGAGAAAAGACCGTTCCAGTCTGAACCGGAAACAGGCATTTAGATAGGGCGCTATTGATAATATTTTTTTATCGTCAAGCCGCGTTCTGACTGGCAGAATTAGCGATGATCTGTCGTTTCCTATAAATTCTATTTATCGACCCATGCGGAATGTGGAGGGAAGGGATGTTTGGCTACAAATCTGCCGTGCCAAAGGTACGGCTTACCACTGACCGGATGGTCCTGCGCCTGGTTCATGATCGTGATGCACACCGGCTGGCTGAATACTACGCTGAGAACCGCGCGTTTCTGAAACCGTGGGAACCGGTCAGGGATGAAAGCCATTGTTATCCCTCAGGCTGGCAGGCGCGTCTGGGGCTGATTACCGAGATGCAAAAACAGGGCAGTGCATATTATTTTATTTTGCTCGACCCTGATGAAAATCGCGTCATGGGAGTGGCGAACTTCAGCAACGTGCTGCGCGGTTCTTTCCATGCCTGTTTCCTCGGGTATTCTCTTGGACAGGAATGGCAAGGCAAAGGCCTGATGCAGGAAGCGTTGCAGTCCCTGATCCGCTATATGCAACGCCAGCAAAAAATGCACCGCATCATGGCCAATTACATGCCGCACAATAAACGCAGTGGTCAGCTGCTCGAACGTCTCGGTTTTGAACGCGAAGGTTATGCCAAAGACTATCTGCTGATTGACGGCAAATGGCAGGATCACGTGCTGACAGCATTAACCTGGCACGAATGGACACCCCCGTCCCGATAAGGAGAGCACGATGAAACACGAACTCAGCGCCCGCGAGGCCCGTGTCGTGGGCTGTTTGCTGGAAAAACAACTCACTACGCCAGAACAGTATCCGATGACACTTAACGGCCTGACGACGGCCTGCAATCAGAAAACCAACCGCGAGCCGGTAATGGAACTGAGTGAAAGTGACGTTCAGCAAACGCTGGATTTACTGCTGCGTAAACATATTATCCGTACCCTGAGCGGCTCACGTACCATGAAGTATGAGCACCGCTTTTGTAATTCCGAATTCGGTAATCTTAAATTTTCTCCGCAGGAAGTGGCGGTTGTCACCACGCTGTTATTGCGTGGCGCGCAGACACCGGGCGAGCTGCGAACCCGCACTAACCGTCTGCATGATTTCTCAGACGTCGCTGAAGTTGAGCAAACGCTGACTGAACTGACAAACCGTGAAGACGGCCCGTTCTGCGTGCGTCTGGCGCGTGAACCGGGTAAGCGTGAAAGCCGTTATATGCATCTGTTCAGCGGAGAAGTCAGCAACGTGGCCAGCAGCGCCGAAGAACCGCCGTTCAGCGCTGCGCCGGAAAGCGCTGATCTCGCCGCGCGCGTGGAAACGCTGGAAGCCGACGTTGCGGAGCTGAAACAGCGTCTGGAAAATTTGTTGCAGCATCTGGCCGATTAATGAAAAGGAGCGTGCGGTGAGTAAATTACGTATCGGAGTGATCGGGCTGGGCGGTATCGCGCAAAAAGCATATCTGCCGGTGCTCAGTCATGCCCAAAACTGGACGCTGGTGGGCGGTTTTTCGCCTAATCAGCAAAAAGCACAGGCCGTTTGCGACAGTTACCGCATGGCGAATTTTTCGCGCATGGATGAACTGGCGGGGCAGTGTGATGCCGTTTTTGTGCACAGCAGTACCGCCAGCCACTTTGAGGTGGTCAGTCAACTGCTGGCGCAGGGTGTGCATGTGTATGTGGATAAACCGCTGGCCGCTGAACTTAAGCAGGCCGAGCAGCTGGTTGAACAGGCTGACAAAGTGGGCAAAACGCTGATGGTCGGCTTCAACCGCCGCTTTGCGCCGCTGTACCGCCAGTTAAAACAACAGATGCAAAATCCGGCGTCCGTGCGCATGGACAAACACCGGACCGACAGCGTCGGGCCAAATGACCTGCGTTTCACCTTGCTGGACGATTATCTGCACGTGGTGGATACCGCGCTGTGGCTTGCGGGTGGCAATGCCAGCCTGGAAAGCGGTCTGATTCAGATTAACGAAGCCAATCAGATGTTGTACGGCGAACATCATTTCCTCTGTGGCGAGACGCTGGTGACGACATCAATGCACCGCCGGGCAGGGACTTTCCGTGAGAGCGTGCAGGCAGTGGCTGACGGCGCAGTCTATCAGCTGGATAATATGCAAATCTGGCGGGAAGAACAGCAGGATACTCTCACACAACTGCCGGTACCGGGCTGGCAAAGTACGCTGGCGCAGCGCGGATTTGTCGGTGCCATTGAACACTTCGTGTCCTGCGTGAGTAACCAGACGGCGCCGGAAACCAGCGGCGAGCAGGCAATTTATGCGCAGGCAATGATCGGCAAAATTCTGGATTCTTAACCTGAATTCTTAACAGGAAAACCGCGCGGGATGGCACGGTTAACACTCTATAACAACATAAAACAACTGCCGGTGGCTATTGTATGGCGGATGCGTAGACTAAGCGCATCTTTGAGCCATGCGGGTTCCTCTTTCACGTTGCTGATGCAGCCGTGATGGTTTAACTATTTGATATACATGTAAACCGGTAAACAAGAAAGCGACATGAATCTACTTAAATCTTTGGCAGCCGTCAGTTCTATGACGATGTTTTCACGTGTATTAGGTTTTGCCCGCGATGCCATTGTGGCTCGTGTATTTGGCGCCGGAATGGTCACCGACGCCTTTTTTGTGGCGTTTAAACTCCCGAATTTATTGCGCCGTATTTTTGCAGAAGGTGCATTCTCACAGGCCTTTGTGCCGATTCTGGCTGAGTACAAAACTCAGCAGGGCGAAGAGGCCACCCGCACCTTTATTGCCTATGTCTCGGGATTACTGACGCTGGTTCTGGCGATTGTCACCGTGTTGGGCATGATCGCAGCCCCTTGGGTAATTTATATTACTGCCCCGGGCTTTGTGGATTCTCCTGACAAATTTGCCCTCACCAGTTCGCTGCTGCGGATCACCTTCCCGTATATCCTGCTGATTTCCCTGGCATCCCTGGTCGGGGCGATACTGAACACCTGGAACCGATTTTCGATCCCGGCTTTTGCGCCGACCTTCCTGAACGTCAGCATGATTGGTTTTGCATTGTTTGCTGCGCCGTATTTCCACCCGCCGGTGCTGGCACTGGCCTGGGCTGTGGTGGCCGGGGGAGTGCTGCAACTGGGTTATCAGCTTCCGCATTTGAAGAAAATCGGCATGCTGGTATTGCCTCGTCTGAATCTGAAAGATGCCGGTGTGTGGCGTGTGATGCGTCAGATGGGGCCTGCTATCTTAGGTGTCTCTGTCAGCCAGATTTCACTGATTATCAATACCATCTTCGCATCGTTTCTGGTCTCCGGTTCTGTGTCATGGATGTATTACGCTGACCGTCTGATGGAGTTTCCTTCCGGTGTACTGGGCGTGGCGCTCGGCACTATTCTGCTGCCTTCACTGGCGCGAAGTTTCTCCAGCGGTAATCATGGTGAATATAATCGCCTGATGGACTGGGGCTTGCGTCTGTGTTTCCTGCTGGCGCTGCCAAGTTCTGTCGCGCTGGGTATTCTGGCTAAACCGCTTACGGTGGCATTATTCCAGTATGGCAAATTCAGCGCATTTGATGCTTCGATGACGCAACGTGCGCTGGTGGCCTATTCCGTCGGACTGATGGGACTGATCGTGGTGAAAGTGTTGGCACCGGGCTTTTATTCGCGTCAGGACATCAAAACACCGGTGAAAATTGCCATCATTACGTTACTGATGACGCAGGTCATGAACCTGGCCTTTATCGGGCCACTCAAACACGCGGGGCTTTCCCTGTCGATCGGGCTGGCCGCCTGTCTGAATGCCTCCCTGCTTTACTGGCAACTGCGTAAGCAGGATATCTTTCAGCCGCAGCCTGGCTGGAGAGTGTTCCTCATCAAGCTTATCGTGGCAGTGGTTGCGATGTCAGCCGCATTGCTCGGCATGATGTGGCTGATGCCTGCATGGGATGTGGGCGGAATGGCGTATCGTCTGGCACGTCTGGCGGCAGTGGTCGCTGTCGGGGTGGTGGCTTACTTTGCGGTGCTTGGCCTGCTGGGCTTTAGGGTGAAAGAGTTTGCCCGCAAGCTGGACTGATTAACGCAGATTTCAGAAACACAAAAGGGCGCCTGAGCGCCCTTTTTTAATATCCACAGCCGTGAGTTACATACGTTCTACGGTTTCGATACCCAGCGTATCCAGACCGGTTTTCAGCGTGCGTTGTGTCAGCAGCGCCAGTTTCAGACGGCTGTTGCGACTGGTTTCATCTTCTGCATTCAGGATCGGGCAATGTTCGTAGAAGCTGGAGAACAGGCCTGCCACATCGTACAGATAGGCACACATGGTGTGCGGTGTGCCTTCACGGGCAACAACCGTCAGCACTTCTTCGAACTGCAACAAACGGGTTGCCAGCGCCGCTTCGCGTTCTTCGCTTAGCACAACCGGCCGGGTCAGGCTGTTTACGTCAATATCGGCACGTTTAAAGACAGACGCCACACGGGTATAAGCATATTGCATGTAAGGTGCCGTGTTGCCTTCAAACGCCAGCATGTTATCCCAGTCGAAGATGTAATCAGTGGTACGGCTTTTTGACAGGTCAGCATATTTGATGGCGCCGATACCGACGGCATTCACCAGTTTTTCCAGTTCAGCGGTGTCTTTCATTTCCGGATTCTTTTCCGTGATCAGCTTACGTGCGCGATCAATGGCTTCATCCAGCAAATCGGACAGCTTCACCGTGCCGCCTGAACGGGTTTTGAACGGCTTGCCGTCTTTACCCAGCATCATGCCGAACATGTGGTGTTCGAGTGCCACGGAATCCGGCACATAACCCGCTTTACGGGCGATGGTCCACGCCTGCATCAGGTGCTGATGTTGACGGGAGTCGATGTAATACAACACGCGATCAGCACCGAGAGTTTCGTAGCGGTATTTCGCGCAGGCGATATCGGTAGTGGTGTAGAGGTAGCCGCCATCTTTTTTACGGATGATGACGCCCATCGGATCGCCTTCTTTATTTTTATATTCATCCAGATAAACGACAACAGCCCCTTCGCTGTCGACGGCCAGACCTTTGGCCTGCAGGTCAGAAACGATGCCCGGCAGCATGCTGTTGTACAGGCTTTCACCCATCACATCGTCTTCGGTCAGGGTGACGTTCAGGCGATTGTAGGTGAGCTGGTTTTGCTTCATGGTTACGTCAACCAGTTTGCGCCACATCTGCAAACAGTATTCATCGCCGCCTTGCAGCTTCACTACATAACCACGTGCGCGCTCAGCGAAGGCTGGGTCTTCATCGTAATTTTTCTTGGCCGCGCGGTAAAATTCTTCCAGATCCGCCAGATTCATATCACCGGCATTTTCGTTTTGCACTTTTTCCAGGTAGGCAATCAGCATGCCGAACTGTGTGCCCCAGTCGCCAACGTGGTTAGCGCGGATCACTTTATGGCCAAGGAATTCATTGGTGCGTACGGCAGCGTCACCGATGATGGTGGAGCGGATATGGCCAACGTGCATTTCTTTCGCTACGTTTGGCGCGGAATAGTCGATAACGATAGTTTGGGGTTCAACCGGTGCGATGCCCAGTTTTTCATCGCTCAGCGCGTGGTCTACCTGCGCGGCAACAAAAGCAGGATCCAGGAAGATATTGATAAAACCCGGTCCGGCAATTTCAACTTTGTTGGCAATCCCGCTCAGATCTAACAGTTCAACGACTTTCTCTGCCAGTTGTCGCGGTGGCATGCCGAGTTTTTTTGCCACGGACATAACACCATTAGCCTGATAGTCGCCAAACTGAGCTTTAGCGGACTGACGGACTTGCGCTTCGCTGTCGGCTGAGGCGCCTGCAGCGATCAGCGCCTGGCTGACTTTATCTGAAAGAAGTGACTGAATATTCACCGAAGTACCTTTATTTAGGAATGTGGTTGTTTGCTGTTCATCCCAATGCGGACGAACCTAAAATAATGCGTGTTTATATCATATTCGCCCTGCGACGTCAGTATCACCGCGCGTCCGGGCTGAGGAAAGCGCGATTGTGCGGCCTGTCTCTGGCAACCGGATGAAAGGCTGTGTAAATTACCGACCCTGAAGATTCGTAAACTGAAACCAGATAGGATGGCCGCCATGAACCATGTGCCGGAGTTACAGGATTTAGCTGATGATTTACCGCGCTTTGTCGGCGTACTGACGGCGTTCGCCGCAAAGTTACATATCAATCTGAGCGAGTTTCACGCGGATCATATTTCAGTGCGTTGTCATCAGAACACCACGGCGGAACGCTGGAAAGCCGGGCTGGAACAGTGTGGCAACCTGCTGAATGAAACCCTGATTAACGGACGGCCAATTTGTCTGTTCTCACTGAACGAACCTGTGCAGGTCGGGCCGCTGAGTATTGATCTGATCGAGTTGCCTTATCCCGGCGATAAACGTTATCCGCACGAAGGTTGGGAACATATTGAAATTGTCCTGCCGGGGGCTGAAGACGAATTATATACACGGGCGCTGGCGCTGATTGCCGATGAAGCGTTGATGACGCCCGGTGTTAAGCTGAAACAAAGTGCGCCAAAAGGGGAAAACGAGCGTTTGCCTAATCCGACGCTGGCAGTCACCGACGGATCTGTGACCATCAAATTTCACCCGCACAGCCTGCGGGCGATTGTCGCCAGCGAAAGGGATGAGGCTTAACGGTGCAGCGCCAGTAAGGCGGCATCCATGCGATCCAGCGCTTTTTCCAGTAATGCGCGCTGGCAGCCCAGATTGATACGTACGTAAGCCGGTGCGCCAAAATCGGCTCCGCCTGAGAAACCAACACCGGCTTCGACAAAGAAACGGTAAGGATCCTGCACCGGCAGTGCGCTGGCATCAATCCAGCCAAGGTAGGTGCCTTCCGGTGCCAGCATGCGTAAGCCCGGCATCGCGTTGATTCTGGTCGTCGCCAGTTCGCGGTTACCCCGCAGATAACTGAGCTGCGCGTTAAGCCATTCTTCGCCATCGCGATAAGCTGCGGTTGCCGCAACATACGCCAGAATGTTGACGTGCGGCATAATGCCTTTACTGGCTTCAAGGAATTTCCGGCGCAGTTCCGGGTCAGGGATAATCGCCATCGACGCGCCCAGACCGGCCAGGTTGAAAGTTTTGGACGGCGACATGAGTGTGATCGAACGCTGCTCAGCATCGGCATTGAGGGAAGCAAACGGGATATGTTTCAGGCCCGGCTCGAGGATCAGATCACAATGAATTTCATCCGAACATACCACCAGATCGTGACGTTGGGCGAAGGCCAGTTGTTCGAGTAATTCCTCGCGACGATACACTGTGCCACCGGGGTTATAGGGGTTGCAGAGCATCAGCAGCTTTTCGCTGCCATCGAGTACGTTTTCGGCACTGGAAAAATCGGCCACCCAGCGCTGTTGCTGTTCAGTTACATTAATGTATTTAAACTGACGGCCTTCAGACTGAGCCGCCTGCATAAATGGCGGATAAATGGGCATTGGCATCAGACTGGAATTTTGCTGTGCCACGGTGGCGCGAACGGCGACGTTTAATCCGCACACCAGACCCGGTAGCCAGACAATCCATTCGGGCTTAATTGTCCATTCGTAGCGATCCACCAGACGTTTTACCACTAAATCAACCAGTTCCGGCGGTGTAAAACCATATCCGAAGACGCCTTCTGCAACGCGTTGCTGCAACTCTTTGATAACCTGTGGTGGAGAAGTAAAGTCGGTATCGGCCACCCAGAGCGGGATCACATCCTGATTATTGTATTTATTCCACTTAACGCTATCACTGTGACTGCGGTCTACCCATAAATCAAAATTGAGTGTCATAGTTAGCTTTCCTAAGCAAGCAGGTTGGGCGGGGATGCTCATCTCAAAGCCTACGCGACATGGCCGGTTACAGACAAGTGTTGTAGCATAATGCCGTAAACAGGAGAGATCACATGACTAAATTAGAAGTGTGTTGTTACAGCGTTGATTGTGCGTTGACAGCAGAACAGGCCGGGGCCGATCGTGTTGAATTGTGCGCCAGTCAGGCTGACGGCGGCATTACGCCGAGTTACGGCACTCTCCTTCTGGCGAGGGAAAAAGTGACCATCCCTGTACACCCGATTGTCCGTCCAAGGGGGGGTGACTTTTGCTACAGCCGAAGTGAATTTGAGGTGTTGAAAAGTGATATTGCCTGTATTCGCGATCTTGGTTATCCGGGGCTGGTTGTCGGCATGCTGGACGCGGAAGGGCACATAGATATGGCGAGAATGTGGGAAGTGATGGCGCTGTGCGGTGATATGGCCGTGACATTCCATCGTGCATTCGACATGTGTCTGAATCCGAAGATTGCACTGGAGCAATTGACTCAGTTAGGGGTGGCGCGCATTCTGACTTCCGGACAACAACAAAATGCCGAAGTCGGTTTACCGATGCTACGGGAACTGAATCAGCTAACGCGTGGTCCAATCATTATGGCTGGCGCGGGTGTGCGCCTGACGAATTTGCAGAAGTTCGTTGATATCGGGCTGAGCGAGTTACACAGCTCAGCGGGACGTCAGGTTAAATCCGCCATGCGCTACCGTAAAGCCGGTGTCACGATGAGCTCTGACACGGACTTTGATGAATTCAGTCGTTATTGCGTGGACGGCGATATTGTTGCCGCAATGAAAAGTACATTGCAGTTTGACGATGAAATATCCCGCACGGCGTGATAAATAAAAATTTAACCGGGTCACACGACCCTTATTGCGTCGCCCTGCGCAAGTACCAGGCCCCGTCATATTGGCGGGGCTTTTTTTATGCTCTTAAAAGCACTTGCAGAGGCGCTTTTTCTGACGGGCAAAACACTTCAGCCCCAGGTCAGCAGCGCCACACCGAACATTCCTGCTTTCACCACCAGGCACATCACAAAAAGACCTAAAACAATAACGGCGCGGTCCATGAGGAATCGAATTCTTCTGCGCATTGATTTCTCCACGAAATACTCGCGTACTGATAAATTGATCTGGACGAACTTATACACGAGATGCCAGGGATCAATCCAATGATAAAGCGTTAAAATGCGAAGCTTTACAAAGGGCTGTGGCAGACAGGGGGAGACTACTTCTCGTAAAAGTTTTTTATTTTTATCGCGACGTCAATATTTGCCCAGTGTAATTCGTTTTCCTGGTGCAGGCTGCTGCTGCCATCTTCCCAGGAAACGTAATACGACACGATGTTGTGCTCTGATTCAAAGGTATTCATCACGGTGCCTTTGATATCACCTGATACGTGTTTAACGATGCTGCCTTTTGGGAACTTCATACTTCCTCCCGTAACGCGAAAGACGATCTTTGTCATCACAACCGATAGCCTTCTGAAAGGTTAGACCTTTTTACTGCAGGATGTACAGCGTAACGCGACTGAAAGTGTGGGTTAAGTGCGGGCAATAACCTCCGGCAGACAGGGGACTGACTGACGGAGGTGAGAGGAAATTACGGCTTGCGGGCGATGAGCAAGGCGCGGCGCGGTGCCGGATAGCCTTCAATGGTTTTGGTCGGATCCTGCGGATCGAGGAATTCAGCCAGAGATTCGCTGGTCATCCAGTCGGTACGGCGTTGTTCTTCACATGTCGTGACGCTGACATCTGCAATACGCACATCGACAAAGCCGCATTTAATCAGCCAGTTTTTCAGGGCTGGTGCGGAAGGGATAAAATAGATATTCCCCATCTGTGCGTAACGGTCACCCGGTACCAGAACCTGTTCACTATCCCCTTCGACAACCAGTGTTTCCAGCACCAGTTCCCCTTCACTGACCAGCTGATTTTTCAGTTGCAGAAGATGATCTAAGGGTGAACGACGATGATACAGCACGCCCATAGAGAAAACGGTGTCAAACGCATTCAGCTCGGGTAATTGTTCGATGCCCAGCGGCAGTAAATGCGCGCGCTGATCGCCGCCCAGTAATTTACGCACCGCCTCGAACTGACACAGGAAAAGCTGCATCGGGTCGATACCCACGGCAAGATGGGCGCCTGCGCCAATCATGCGCCACATATGATAACCGCTGCCGCAGCCGACATCTAAAATCGTCCGCCCGACAAGGGATGAAATATGCGGCAGAACCCGATCCCATTTCCAGTCTGAACGCCATTCGGTATTGATTTCAACGTCGTACAGTGAAAACGGACCTTTACGCCATGGCATCATGTTGCGCAGCAGGTTTTCAATGCCTTCGCGCTGGCCTGCAGGCAACGGCATTTCCATACCTGCGCTGACGCCGTGCAGTAAATCCAGACGCTCGGGTTGCAGCAACGGCAGGCGGTCTACGGAGTTAAACCACAGTTTAAATTTGCCGTGCAGGGATTCTTTCTGCCACGCGGTTAGCTGTGAGGGCAGGGTATTGAGCCACGGACTCAGCGGCCCTTTAGCGATGACGCGATAAAAATCACCAAAATCAATCATTCTGCATCTCCGGCTTTCAGTGCAATCAGTGAGCCGAAATTAAAACACTGGAACCAGACTTCCGTGTGCTGGAAACCGGCCTGATGCAAACGGGCTTTATGGGTTTCAACGGAATCCGTCAGCATAACGTTTTCGAGCATGCTGCGTTTCTGGCTGATTTCCAGCTCGCTGTAGCCGTTTGCACGCTTGAAGTCGTGATGCATATTGAACAACAGTTCGCCGACGTCTTTGTCTTCAAAGCTGAATTTTTCTGACAGCACCAGCGCCGCACCCGGTCGCATTCCCTGATACACCTGATTGAGCAGACGCTGACGGTCTGCCGGTTCGAGGAATTGCAGGGTAAAGTTGAGCACCACCATGGAGGCGTTTTCCAGCCCGATATCCAGAATATCGGATTCAATCACGCTCACCGGCGTATCTGCACGGAAAGCGTCAATGTGGCGGCGGCAGCGTTCCACCATGGCGGGGGAGTTATCGACAGCAATAATTTGGCAGCCCGGCACCTTAATGTTACGACGCATCGACAGCGTGGCAGCACCCAGTGAACAACCCAGATCATAGACATTGGAGTCGGGCTGAACAAAGCGCTCCGCGAGCATGCCAATCATCGAAATAATGTTGGAATAGCCCGGGACAGAGCGTTGGATCATGTCGGGGAAAACTTCCGCGACGCGTTCATCGAACGTCCAGTCGCCAAGCTTATCTATTGGTGCAGAAAACAATCTATCGTGGTTTGCCATAGCGGTGAGTCAGGCCAAAAAGAATGTGGGTAAAAAGTTGAGGGCAGATTTTAGCAGATACTGGCGCAGGCAGATACCTGCGCGCCTGGGAGTTGTTTCAAAAGGACATCAAATTTATCGGGTAATGGCACAGTAATCAGTCAAAGTTCAAAAACTGTGACCATGGCAGATAAATAATATTGACCACGACCATCAGGACCAGCGAAATATAAGTGGCAGCCATGCCATTACGGCGCCAGGCAAATTCGCGGTTTTTGAGCCCGTAATAATGAAATAACCGGCCGAGGATCAGTAACAGGCCGCAGGCATGTACTGTCCAGATTGCCGCGCCGTTCATTTCCATATACAGCAACAGTAAACAGCCGATCGGCAGATATTCTACGGCGTTGCCGTGTACGCGGATGGCCGTTTGTAATTCATAGGATCCGCCGTCACCGGTGGCGATACGGTATTGCATCCGCAAACGGACAACATCGAAAGAGAGTTTGATTAAAAGTATGGCGGCAAGCACGACATATAACGCGCTAATCATGATGACTTCCTTGGTTATTCCCTGTTTTCCGGCGGAACGGCACTGATTTTCCGCTGCGTCACTATGATAACGGGATGACGTAAAACTGTCGTCAGAAAAACATGAATATTCTCAGAACAACGTGTCCTGTTCCGGCCAGTCCGGTGCGGGCTGAACCGAAGGAATATGCTGGCGCAGATCCTGCCACAGGCTGCGTGCCTGCTGGGGGGCGTCGGAACAATCAGGCGTATGAATGAACAGGTACGGCGACAATCCTTGTGATTGCCAGTCGCTGAGTTTGGTGATCCACTGACCGAACAGCGGGCGGTTCGCTTCGAGACTGTCGCCACCGATAAAGCGGACAATTGGCCGGGTGGATGTCGCCAGTGCATGCAGTGGCAAAACGGGTTTTTTACGTTTGGCTTCAAGCACCGCGTGTGTTTCGGATGTAGAGCTATGTACCGGGCGGCTGTCGAGGATCGCACGGTTAATGCCGCGCTGATGTAATCCCTGATTCAGTGCACGTTCCGCCTCGCTTTTTTTGAAGAAATCCGGATGGCGAACTTCGACGCCATAATCGAAACCGGCGGGCAGGGCATCCAGGAACTGCCATAAGCGGTCAAGATGGACAGGCGCGAACGCTGCCGGAAGTTGCAGCCAGAGTTGCCCGGTGCGTCCGCCAAGCGGTTCAAGCGTGCGGTAAAACATACTGACGTCTTCCTGACAATTCGTCAGTGCCGCTTTATGGCTGATGTCGGAAGGAAATTTGAAACAAAAGCGGAAAGATTCAGGTGTCATATCACGCCAGCGCATCACCACTTCCTGTTTGGGCAGGGCGTAAAATGTCGTATTGCCTTCGACACAATTGAAGTACCGCGCGTAATCGGCCAGATCACGCAAACCTATCTTCGCCCAGGCGCTGTGGTGCCATTGCGGTAAACCAATATACATATCGGTGCTCCTTTTTTCCGGGCCGGATCCCAGGTAAAACGCCGCCTCAGCGGGCGGCGTTCAGGCATGGAAATCAGGGTAACGTTACGCTGGCAACGCGGCAAGCACTTCGGCGGTGGAACGGACACGGCTGATACGCGGGAAAATAAACTGCATACTCGACTGATGATGATCATTATTGTGCGCGCTGCACGCATCTTCTGCGATCACCAGTTCATAGCCATGTTCCCAGGCATTACGGGCCGTTGATTCCACGCCGATATTGGTGGAAATACCGGCCAGTACGATGCTTTTAATGCCACGGCGACGCAGTTGTAAATCCAGGTCGGTGCCGTAAAACGCGCCCCATTGACGTTTGATCACCAGCAAATCGCTGTCGGTAACGTTCAGCTGTTCCGGGAATTCCCACCAGCTTGCCGGTAAACCGCCTTCCGGTGCGACAGAAGGCACATCCACCGGTTGCTTCAGCGCTTCGTCAAAGGAGTCAGACCAGCCTACGCGTACCATCACCACTGGCGCACCGAGTTGACGGAAACGGTTGGCCAGTTCAGTCGCGTTGTCCAGCACCTGCTGTGCGGTGTGCGGGCCGCCCGCGAACGGTAAAATCCCTTTCTGTAAGTCGATCAGTACCAGCGCGGTCGTTTTTGGATCAAGTTTCATGCTTAGCTCCTGGTTTTCAAAATAGGTAATAAGAGAAAGGAGTGATTTACTGCGTGTACAAAGGGGATGGCGCGAGTTTATGCTAACGCGGGGGGCAAAAAGATATAATTTTGTTAAATTATGTGTAGCTAGCAACAGGCATAAATTTCCGCGCCAGCGTTGACATGTTCGTACTTATCCTTCGCCGGAAATTCCTTTATAATAGCCGCCTTTTTTCGACCTGAATAAAACCCATTCCGCGCGCTGCTGAGTTTTGCGGCGGGCGACCAGAGTCAATAACCGTTTCTGTGCCTGTGAGCCATGAGGCCGGGTAGTGGGATCAAAAGGATACCGTTATGCGTACTGTATATTGTGGAAAACTGAATGCGTCCAATGTGGGCCAGGAAGTAACATTGTGTGGCTGGGTTAACCGCCGCCGCGATTTGGGTGGTTTAATTTTCATCGATATGCGTGACCGCGAAGGCATCGTCCAGGTTTTCTTCGACCCCGATCAGGCTGAAGCCTACAAGCTGGCGTCTGAACTGCGTAACGAGTTCTGCATCCAGCTAACCGGTATTGTGCGTGCACGCCCGGAAAGCCAGTTCAACAAAGACATGGCGACCGGTGAAGTGGAAGTCTTCGCCAGCAATCTGAACATCATTAACCGTTCAGAATCGCTGCCGCTGGACTCCAACCACGTCAACACTGAAGAAGCGCGTCTGAAATACCGCTATCTTGATTTGCGTCGTCCTGAAATGGCTAACCGTCTGAAAGCACGCGCAAAAATCACCAGTTTTGTGCGCCGTTTCATGGACAGCCATGACTTCCTGGATATCGAAACTCCGATGCTGACCAAAGCCACGCCGGAAGGTGCGCGTGACTATCTGGTGCCAAGCCGTGTGCACAAAGGCAAGTTCTATGCCTTGCCGCAGTCTCCTCAGCTGTTCAAACAGCTGCTGATGATGTCCGGTTTTGACCGTTATTATCAGATCGTAAAATGCTTCCGTGATGAAGATTTACGTGCTGACCGTCAGCCTGAATTCACCCAGATCGATGTGGAAACCTCCTTCATGAGCGCTGAACAAGTGCGTGAAGTGATGGAGAAACTGGCCCGCGAACTGTGGCAGGAAGTGAAAGGCGTGGATCTGGGCGATTTCCCGGTCATGACTTTTGCAGAAGCGATGCGTCGTTACGGTTCTGATAAGCCGGACCTGCGCAACCCGATGGAAATGGTTGACGTTGCGGACCTGATGAAAAACATCGAGTTCAAAGTGTTTGCCGATCCGGCCAACGATCCGAAAGGCCGCGTGGCAGCATTACGTGTCCCTGGCGGTGCCTCCCTGAGCCGTAAACAAATCGACGAATACGCAAAATTCATCGAAATCTACGGTGCCAAAGGCCTGGCTTACATCAAAGTGAATGAGGTCGCGAAAGGCCTGGAAGGCATTCAGAGCCCGGTGGCTAAATTCCTGAATGAAGAATTGCTGTCTGCCCTGATTGAACGTACCGGTGCACAAGATGGCGACATGATCTTCTTCGGCGCAGCCAGCGCTAAGATTGTGACTGACGCCATGGGTGCACTGCGCCTTAAAGTCGGTCGTGACCTGAAAATCACCAAAGAAGACATGTGGGCTCCGCTGTGGGTGATTGACTTCCCGATGTTTGAAGACACCGATGAAGGCGGTCTGAGCGCTATGCACCACCCGTTCACTGCGCCGAAAGACATGACGGCTGAAGAGCTGGCTGCGAACCCGGTTTCTGCTATTGCTAACGCCTACGACATGGTCATCAACGGTTACGAAGTGGGCGGCGGTTCTGTGCGTATTCACCGCAGCGAAATGCAGCAGACGGTGTTCAGTATTCTGGGCATTAACGAGCACGAACAGCGCGAGAAATTCGGCTTCCTGCTCGATGCACTGAAATACGGTACGCCTCCGCACGCAGGCCTGGCATTTGGTCTGGATCGTCTGGTGATGTTGCTGACCGGAACGGATAACATCCGTGACGTAATCGCTTTCCCGAAAACGACCGCAGCGGCGTGTCTGATGACCGAAGCACCAAGTTTTGCCAACCCGGCGTCACTGCTGGAACTGGGCATTGCGGTTGTGGCTAAAAAAGAAGTGACACCCGACACAAATACAGAGAATAACTAATGAGCTATAAGCGTCCTGAGTCGATACTGTGCGTCATCTACGCCAGAAACACCGGCAGGGTGCTGATGCTTCAACGTAAGGATGACCCGGATTTCTGGCAGTCGGTGACCGGCAGTCTGGAAGACGGGGAATCCCCGAATCAAACCGTGCAGCGGGAAGTCATGGAAGAAGTCGGTATCGACATTGCAGGTGAAAACCTGCCGCTTCAGGACTGTAACCGCTGCGAGGATTTTGAAATATTTGCGCATTTGCGCCATCGCTATGCTCCCGGCGTGACCCGTAACAAAGAACATTGGTTCTGTCTGGCGTTACCCGACGAGCGTGATGTGGTTCTGACTGAACATCATGCGTACCGGTGGCTCGATAAACCGGCAGCGGCAGCGCTGACGGTCTCACCGAGCAACCAGCAGGCGATTGAAGAATTTGTAAACTATTCGGTCTGTTAAGACTTTAGACTTTTTGGAGATATTTATGGCAGGTCACAGTAAGTGGGCCAACACCAAGCACCGCAAAGCGGCGCAAGATTCTAAACGCGGCAAAATTTTCACCAAAATCATTCGTGAGCTGGTCACGGCTGCGCGTCTGGGCGGCGGTGATGCGGGTTCAAACCCACGTCTGCGTGCGGCTATCGATAAAGCGCTGTCCAACAACATGACCCGCGATACCCTGAACCGTGCTATCGCACGCGGTGTGGGCGGTGACGAAGACACCAACATGGAAACCATCATTTATGAAGGTTACGGCCCTGGTGGTTCAGCCATCATGGTGGAATGTCTGAGTGACAACCGTAACCGTACCGTGGCAGAAGTGCGTCATGCGTTCACCAAAACCGGGGGCAATCTGGGTACCGACGGTTCCGTGGCGTATCTGTTCTCCAAAAAAGGCGTGATTACTTTCGCACCGGGTCTGGATGAAGACGTGCTGATGGAAGCCGCGCTGGAAGCAGGCGCAGAAGACATCATTTCTTATGATGACGGCGCTATCGATGTATTCACTGCCTGGGAGAATCTGGGCGAAGTGAAAGACGCGCTGGAAGCTGCCGGTTACAAAGCTGATTCCGCCGAAGTCACGATGATCCCATCGACCAAGGCGGACATGGATGCAGAAACTGCACCAAAACTGTTGCGCCTGATTGATATGCTGGAAGATTGTGACGATGTGCAGGAGGTTTACCACAACGGTGAAATCTCCGACGAGATCGCAGAAACGCTGTAATCTCTCTGCCAGCCGGTGGCTACCACCGGCTGGCTATCCTGTTGCCCCTCAGCAGTTTATACTCTCCCCAACTTTGTAAAAAACGACAACACAAGGCGTTAACTGGCTATGGCTATTATTCTGGGGATTGACCCCGGTTCGCGTATTACCGGCTATGGCATTATCCGCCAGACAGGACGTCAGCTCAGTTATCTCGGCAGCGGCTGTATCCGTACTGTCGTGGACGATATGCCGGGGCGTCTGAAACTGATTTACGCCGGTGTGTCGGAAATTATTACGCAATTTCAGCCTGATTTTTTTGCCATCGAATCGGTGTTTATGGCGAAGAATGCCGATTCTGCGTTAAAACTTGGCCAGGCGCGCGGTGCCGCCATTGTGGCCGCCGTTAATCAGGACCTGCCGGTCTTTGAGTATGCCGCGAGGCAGGTCAAACAGACCGTCGTCGGTACCGGTGCCGCAGAAAAAACGCAGGTTCAGCATATGGTGCGTTCAATCCTGAAATTACCGGCGAATCCGCAGGCAGATGCCGCCGATGCGCTGGCAATTGCGATAACACATTGTCATATGAGCCAGAATGCTATCCGGCTCAGCAGTGACAAATTACAAATGGCGCGCGGGCGTATGCGATAGCGGCGGTGCGTTCGTTGGGCTGGATATTCATCCAGCCTTTTTTATGATATAAACATCGCTGCTTTTGACCTGATAAGGAAAATGAACGTGATAGGCAGACTACGAGGCATTATTCTGGAAAAACAGCCCCCTTTGGTGCTGCTTGAAACCCAAGGCGTTGGCTATGAAGTGCATATGCCGATGACCTGTTTTTATGAATTGCCGGAACTGGGCCAGGAAGCTATCATATTCACGCAATTTATCGTCCGTGAAGATGCCCAGCTGCTCTATGGATTTAACGATAAACAAGAGCGCGCGCTGTTCCGTGAACTGATCAAAGTGAACGGAGTCGGACCCAAACTGGCGCTGGCGATCTTGTCAGGTATGTCGGCTCAGCAATTTGTCAGTGCGGTAGAAAAGGAAGAAATCACCGCATTAATTAAGTTACCGGGCGTCGGTAAGAAAACGGCAGAACGCCTGGTTGTCGAAATGAAAGACCGGTTTAAAGGATTAAACGGTGATCTATTTAACAGTCATACTGATATCACGTTACCTGCATCGTCGTCGAAAGCTCAGGAATCTGACGCCGAAGGCGAAGCCGTTGCAGCACTGATTTCCCTCGGATACAAACCCCCAGAAGCCAGCCGTATGATCAGCAAAGTTGCCAAACCGGGCGCCGAATCTGAAACGCTAATTAGAGAAGCGCTGCGCGCGGCGCTGTGAGGTAAACGATGATTGAAGCTGACCGCCTGATATCTTCTGAAGTCTTCAGTGAAGAAGAAGTCATCGACCGTGCAATCCGCCCGAAGCTGCTCAACGAATACGTCGGTCAGCCTCACGTGCGTTCGCAAATGGAAATCTTTATTCAGGCGGCCAAGCAACGCAAAGACGCGCTCGATCACCTGTTGATTTTCGGACCGCCGGGACTGGGTAAAACCACGCTGGCTAATATCGTGGCGAATGAAATGGGCGTGAATTTACGGACCACTTCAGGGCCGGTGCTGGAAAAAGCCGGTGACCTGGCCGCGATGCTGACCAACCTCGAGCCACACGATGTGCTTTTCATTGATGAAATCCACCGTCTCTCACCGGTCGTCGAAGAAATTCTGTATCCGGCGATGGAAGACTATCAACTGGATATCATGATTGGTGAAGGGCCTGCGGCACGTTCCATCAAACTTGATTTACCGCCGTTTACCCTGATTGGTGCGACGACCCGCGCCGGTTCACTGACGTCACCGTTACGTGACCGTTTCGGGATTGTGCAGCGTCTCGAGTTTTATCAGGTGGCGGATTTACAGCACATTGTCGGGCGCAGTGCGTCATGCCTTGGGCTGGAGTTGTCGGAAGAGGGCGCGCATCAGATTGCCCGCCGTTCACGCGGAACGCCGCGTATCGCCAACCGTCTGTTGCGCCGTGTGCGTGACTTTGCCGAAGTTAAAGGCGACGGCACCATCAACGGTGATGTGGCCAACGGCGCGCTGGATATGCTGGATGTCGACGCGGAAGGTTTCGATTACATGGACCGCAAACTGCTGCTGGCGATTATCGACAAGTTCACCGGCGGACCGGTCGGGCTGGATAACTTAGCGGCGGCGATCGGTGAAGAACGCGAGACGATTGAAGACGTGATCGAACCTTTCCTGATCCAGCAGGGGTTTATTCAGCGCACACCGCGCGGACGCATGGCGACCAATCATGCCTATAAGCATTTTGGTATCGTCAGAGAGACTGAGTAACAACGCTTTGTATGCATAAAAAACGGACGCTCAGGGCGTCCGTTTCGCTTTTCATCATCCGTGGTTACTGATTGACGTCGCACCGGCTGACCATCCGCCAGTCGCGGGGCAATTCCCGCACTTCGCCGGCCAGCGTGATTTTGCCACGCGCCTGAATATCCCTGCTCGACGACCCTACCTGTACCTCGACAAAACCCGGTTCGACGATACGCTTACCGGCGTTACTGGTGAAATTGAGCATATCGGTGGGGATGCTGAAACTGAGCGTTGCCGTTTGCCCGGCGTCCAGTTCAACGCGTTCGAAAGCTTTCAGTTCCTGCACCGGACGCACCAGTGATGCCACGCAGTCGCGCAGATAAACCTGCACCACTTCGCTGCCCGCTTGCTTACCGGTATTGGTCACTTGTATCTGCACCTCAATGTCGCCATTTTCGATGGCGACAGGATGCTGACTGAGCTGAAAATCATGATAACGGAACGTGGTGCCGCTCAGTCCGTAACCAAACGGATATTTTGCACCAAAGTGGAATGCAACCGGCGTGCCGCCACTTTTCAGCTTGTGATTGTAATAATAGGGCATTGCACCGGCGCTTTTCGGCACGGAAAGCACCAGCCTTCCGGACGGAGCCTCTTTGCCGCTGAGGATGTCGCTGATGGCGGATCCACCTTCCTGACCGGGGGCAAACGCCATAAGATATCCTGCGACTTTTTCTTCCAGTCCGCCGAGCGAATACGGCCGCCCGCCGGTCATCACCACAACGGTCGGTTTGCCGGTGGCGATGACCTCTTCCAGCAACTGTTGCTGAACGCCAGGCAATTTCAGGCTGTCAGTATCAGAACCTTCTCCTACTGTGCCGCTCTGGAACAATCCGGCCAGATCGCCGACAAATACCAGTGCGACGTCACTCTCCTGCGCCAGTTTAACCGCCTGCGGAATAAGTGCGGTGCTTTGTGAGACCGGTGAGCTTTGCATCGGGGTTCCTGCATCGCCGGGGAATACCGGCGCACCGGCGGTGCGTTTTTCGAGAATATGGCATCCTTTGGCATAACGGATATTTTGTTCACCGTAAGCGTCGTGCAAAGCCTGTAACGGCGTGATGACCTGTTCTGTCTGCGCTTGCATTTCGCTGATGATCAGATGCACCGGGAAGCTGTAACCGCTGAGTAAGGCCAGCGGATCATCTGCCGTCGGGCCTATTACCGCAATTTTCTGGCCAGATGTCGGTTTCAGCGGCAGGATGCCATTATTTTCCAGTAAGGTGATGGATCGCACAGCCGCCTTCCGGGCCAGTGCCCGGGTGGCAGGTTGCTGCAGTTGCGGCTGAAGTTCGCTGACATAAGGTTGTTCAAACAGCCCGAGACGGAATTTTTCGGTCAGTATGCGGGCAACAATTTCGTCAATCTTCACCATATCAATCAGGCCACGTGAAACGGCATCTGCCAGATGCTGCGCGCAGTCTCCTTTCGGTAATTCAATATCCAGACCCGCATTAAACGATAAAGCGGCAGACTCGGCATCGTCATGGCTGACGCCGTGATGCTGATGCAGCAGACTGACGCCGCCGTAATCGGCAACAATCAGGCCGTCGAATCCCCATTGTTCACGCAAAATTTCGGTCAGCAGGAAATGATCGCTGTGGCACGGCTGTCCATCGATATCGTGATAAGCCGGCATGACGGAACCGGCATTTGCCAGTTTCACCGCCATCTCAAAGGGCAGCAGAAACGTGTCATTCAATTCGCGAAACCCCAGATGTACAGGCGCATGGTTACGCGCGCCTTCGCTGAAAGAGTGCCCGACGTAATGTTTCAGCGTTGCCAGCAGGTCACGCTTTTCACCCTGTAAGCCGCGTACATAAGCCGTTGCCATCACGCCGACCAGATACGGGTCTTCACCAAAGGTTTCTTCGGTACGTCCCCAGCGCACATCGCGTGACACATCCAGCACCGGCGCCAGCCCCTGATGACAACCTACGCTTTGCGCTTCCTCACGGATAGCGGCGGCAATCTGCTCCATTAATTGCGGATCCCAGGTTGAGGCATAGCACAGGGATGAGGGAAACAACGTGGCATCTTTACACAGCAGACCCACCAGACATTCCTCGTGGAACATCGCCGGGATGCCCAGCCTCGTTTCTTCCACCAGAGTTTTTTGCAGCCGGTTCAGCGCTTGTCTGCCTTCAGCCGGGCTCACCACGTGGGTGCCAAGCGGGCGGGTAATTTGCCCGGCACCCAGTGCCAGTTGCTGTTCCAGTCCCTGACTCTGTTTATGCCCGGCAAAGTCATCGCTCAGGTCGGTACGTTCTTTGTGATTGCCGTGGCTGTCGAGGATCAGCCAGAACGCATGCATCTGGGCGAATTTTTCCTCCGGCGTCATACGGGCCAGAAGATCGGCGACGCGGCTGGATACGGGTTGGGAAGCATCCTGATAAAGATAAGTCATCTTGCATCTCCTTGATTAATCAAAGGCCGGGAACCGCTGAGCACGGGTTCCTCTGCGCCTGCGAAAGAACGTCGCGTTGCGAGGGAGGAGGCGATAGTTTGCATTGTGCGGTTGTTGAGTTTGTAGATGAAAAGCAGGGCGGCCATCAGCAGGAATAGCGCACACGGCACCAGTGTGAACAGTGAATTAATGGTTAACATTACCGGCGCACTTTGCGTGGCACCGTTCGGCAGGTAACCGACCATACCGAGCACCCAGCCGACAATAGCTCCACCCAGTGCCAGCCCGAATTTAATGGCAAACAGCGCCGTGGAGAATACCAGCCCGTCAAGCCGCCGGCCGGTGCGGGATTCTTCATGATCTACGACGTCTGAGAACATTGTCCATTGCAACGGCGTGGTGAGGTTTTGGATAAAACTGAACACCAGATTGAGGGCGAAAATAAGGCCAATGGACGGCGAAGGAACAAAGAAAATAGCCGCGTTGCAGATCACAAAGGTCAGGATTGTCCATTGATAGGATTTAATCCGGTCGAATTTACCTAATAATTTCTCAGACAGTAAGGCACCCAATAATGAGGCGATCATACCGAAAACAATAAAATTAAATACCAGATCCGGACGGGCCAGCACATATTTCACGTAATACAGCGTGGCGGAACCCCGGATAACCACGGCGCACAGCAGCAAAATATTAAAAATAAAAACAATGCGCCATTGTGAGTTATTCCACAGCAATTTCAGGTCGCTCAGCATTGAACCGGACGTATCATTACGTGGCTGATAACGTTCCCGCGTCAGCCCGAAACAACAGAAAAATAATACGATACCTAGCAGTCCCATCAGGCTCATGGCATAGAAGTAGCCTTTCTGCGGATTACCGGCACCGAGTTTTTCCACCAGTGGCAGGGCGATCACCGTGACCACCAGGCCGCCGATAAATGACAACCCGAAGCGCCACGATTGCAGTGAATGGCGTTCGCGTGGATCGAGCGTTAACGCCCCCGGCATCGCACAATACGGCACATTGATGGCGGAATATACCAGGCTTAGTAAAGTATAAGTCACTGCTGCATAAATAATTTTACCGGTTGGCGATATATCAGGCACATAAAATGTGATCAGGCAACAGACACCAAACGGGATCGCAAACCACAGCAGCCACGGGCGGAATTTCCCGTAGCGCGTCGTGGTGCGGTCAACCAGCGCGCCGATGCAGGGATCGACACAGGCGTCCACGGCACGAACCACTAAAAATAGCGTGCCCATAATCGCGGCGGGTAAACCAAAAACATCCGTATAGAAATAAGCGAGAAACAAGGTCGCTGTTTGCCAGACCAGCGCACTGGCCATATCGCCGAGTCCGTAGCCAATCTTATCTTTCACTGAAAGAACCGGAGTGATCATCATTATTTGTTACCTGCTTTCTGTAGGGAGAGATAACCGACGGAAAATAATTATTAATGTCTTTAACGAAAGAAAGATAAATAACCTGAGGAAGTCAATTGATGCCAAAAGTATTGTGAATAGAACCAAGGTAAACAATTGAGGAAACGAATATACAAATTACGTTTTTTGATTTTGTTTTTTATTTGTGAACGGGATCAAACTGATCATTGCCACCGGAGGCATGAAAGGCGGTATATGTCTGACAAAACCGCCGCAGGACATGATTGTGCCGGAGATTACCGCCGGTGAACGGGCTGAGACGATGGTTTTATAAAGCTTCCCGCCAGCGGAAATAACCGGTTACCGCTTTTAATGCGGCGGATAACTGGCGGTGGCCGGGGTAGTAGAGAAAGAATCCGGGAAAAGTGACCGACCAGTCTTCAAGTACCCGGATCAGCTTACTTTCTGCCACCAGCGCATCATGTTCTGCACTCTGTGCGCTGTAAACCAGCCCGGCGCCGTCGAGTGCAATGCGGGTCATCATGCTGACGCTGTCGACCACCAGTGGCCCCCTGACGGGCACAGCCACCTGTCGCCCGTCTTTTTCAAACTCCCAGCGATAGAGCGAACCGCTGGCAATTTCCCGACGACCAATGCAGGCATGATTTTTCAAATCGGCAGGCGTTCGGGGTTGCGGATGTCGTGCGAAATAATCCGGCGAACCGTACACCGCAGAGTGAAAATCGGCAGTCAGGCGTACAGCATTCATGTCTTGCTGAACATCGCCCCGGATGCGCACTCCCGCATCAAAACCCTCACTGATGATGTCCACAAAACCGTCATTGGTGGCAAGTTCGAGCGTGATATCCGGAAACTGCTGACAAAATTCACGCAACTGTGGCAGGAAAACCATTTCGGCGGCGATGCGCGGCGTATTAATGCGCACCGTGCCTTTCGGTATTTCCCTGAAAGCATTGACATTTTCCACCGCGCCGGAGATGGCCAACAATGCCGGAGCGATGTCCGCCAGCAGGGCGATACCCGCTTCGGTTGGCGACACCTGCCGCGTGGTGCGGTTCAGCAACCGTACACCCAGACGCTCTTCCAGGGACCGTAAGGAATGACTCAGCGTTGAAGCCGTTAAATTCAGCCGCGCCGCAGCTTTGCGGAAACTCTTCTCTTCCGCTATGGCGACAAAAGCGGTCAGTTCTCCAAATTCGCAGGGGCGCATGAGTTTCCTGTTGATGAATGTGAGCCAGTAAAGCATGCGATATAGCATGGCTTATTTACATCAATCAATCCACTTATAGTCAGGTCTCGGTACGGAACATTCATCCACGGGAGAAAACATGTCTCAGATATTACGGTTAAAGGGTCGGGTTGCGCTGGTCACCGGCGGCGGTTCAGGCATCGGGCGGGCGGCTGCACTGGCATTTTCACGCGATGGGGCGAACGTCGTGGTGGCAGGCAGACGGGAAACAGAACTGCAGGAAACGGTGATGATGATCCGCGAACGCGGCGGTGATGCTCTGGCGGTGCCGACCGATGTGTCAGACAGCGCACAGGTCCGGCATCTTATTGCCGCGACGCTGGCACAGTACGGGCGGCTGGACGCCGCGTTTAATAACGCGGGTGTGGAAGGCTTTGCGCCGGTCAGTGACATGACAGAAGCAGAATTTGACCGGGTGATTGCCACTAATCTGAAAGGCGTCTGGCTGTCAGTGAAATATCAGCTGGAAGCCATGACCGCCGCAGGGCGTGGCGGCGCGATTGTGAATACCTCTTCCTGGCTGGCGCACGGAGCAAGTATTGGCTCTGCGGCGTATTCCGCCAGCAAAGGCGGACTTGACGCGATGATCCGCGCTATAGCACTGGAAACCGGTGCGCAGAATATCCGCATCAATAACGTTAATCCCGGCATTATCGATACCCCCATGGCGCGGCGGCTGGGAGCCAATGAAGAAACGCTGATCCCTTTTGTGCGGCTGACCCCGGCGGGGCGCGTGGGCCAACCGGCAGATGTCGGCGACGTGGTGGCGTGGCTGTGCAGCGATGAAGCGAGGTTTGTGACCGGTCAGAATCTGCTGGTGGATGGTGGATTCACGGTGGCGGGGTTGCGCTAGTTAAGACGAAAAGAGACGGAGGCTCAGGGACGGGCGTCTGTCTGCATAAAATCTGAAGCCGATCACAATTTCATCATCCGGCAGATATTACGACTTGTTTCTGTTTACGATTCGCCAGAGAATCCGGTTCAGAAAGCAGGATTGTTACTGTCTGACAGGCAAAACCTAAATTTCTCATTTCTTTGTGTATCGCAAAGAATCGGGAAATTTAGGTTTTTTTTTGGCCTGAATTCAGGGGCCGGCCGCCCCTTTGAAACACAACGGCAATGTCGTGCACGACGCCATTACTCTGATGAGATGACACTATGGAATACAGAACATTAGCCGATGAAATTCTCCGCGGAGTGGGCGGAAAGGACAACGTTAACAGTGTGGTGCATTGCGCCACCCGCTTACGTTTTAAACTCAAAGACACCCGTAAAGCCGATGCAGCCGGGCTGAAAGAAAATCCGGGCGTAATCATGGTGGTCGAGAGCGGCGGTCAGTTTCAGGTGGTGATCGGCAACCACGTCGGTGCGGTGTATGACGCGCTGGTGAAAGGCAGCGCGCTTTCCGACAGCGGTGACGACGACACCGGCGAAAAAGACAGTTTGTTTGCAAGAGCCATCGATGTCATCTCAGGCATCTTCACGCCGTTTATTGGCATTATGGCCGCATCAGGGATCCTGAAAGGTTTTCTGGCACTGGCGCTGGCCTGCGGCTGGATGGTGCCGGAAAGCGGGACCTATAAAGTCTGGTTCGCCGCCAGCGACGCTATGTTCTATTTCTTCCCGCTGGTGATCGGTTATACCGCCGGTAAAAAATTCGGCGGTAACCCGTTTGTGACCATGATGATTGGCGGCGCGATGGTGCATCCGCTGATGATTGCCGCCTTTAATGCACAGCAGCCTGGCGCACAGGGTGAGCATTTCTTCGGCATCCCGCTGGTCTTTATCAATTATACCTCTTCGGTTATCCCGGTGATCCTGGCCGCGTGGGCATCAAGCTGGCTGGAAAAGCGGGCAATGAAAATTTTGCCCGGCGCGCTGCGTAACTTTATTACACCATTGATCTGCCTGATGGTGATTGTGCCGCTGACATTCCTGGTTATCGGTCCGGTGGCGACCTGGGCCAGTCAGCAACTGGCCAATGGCTACCAGTTTGTTTATCACGTCAGCCCGATGGTCGCGGGTGCCTTTATGGGTGCGCTGTGGCAGGTGTGTGTGATCTTCGGTCTGCACTGGGGGCTGGTGCCGCTGATGATCAACAACTTCAGCGTGCTCGGCCATGACACCATGCTTCCGCTGTTACTACCTGCGGTGATGGGGCAGGTCGGTGCGGTCGCTGGTGTGATGCTGCGCACCAAAGATGCCCGTACCAAAGCGCTGGCAGGGTCGGCGATCAGCGCCGGGATTTTCGGTATTACTGAACCGGCGGTCTATGGCATCACCTTGCCGCATCGCCGTCCGTTCATTTTCGGCTGCATCGGCGGGGCGCTGGGCGCGGCGATCCTCGGCTATTTCCAGACGACTGCCTACTCCTTCGGTTTCCCCAGTATTTTCACCTTCACCCAAATTATTCCGCCGGCAGGGTTTAATAACACGGTGACGGCGGCGATTGCCGGCACCCTGATTGCCATACTGTTTGCCGCACTGGCGACTTATTTCTTCGGGATGAAAGAAGAAGCGGTCGCACCGGCAGTCAGCGAAAAGGCCAAAGCGGAAGCCATCCAGGCACCGCGTGGCAAAACGCTGGTCGCCAGCCCGATGAGCGGTCCGTGTATCGCGCTCGATACTGTGAAAGATCCGACATTTGCCAGCGGGTTGCTGGGTAAAGGTGTGGCCATTGTGCCTGTCAGCGGAAGAGTCGTGTCACCGGTGGATGGCACGGTGGTTTCACTGTTCAAAACCCATCACGCCATCGGAATTGAATCGGAAAGCGGCGCAGAAATTTTGATCCACGTCGGCATCGACACCGTGAAACTCGACGGCAAATTCTTTACGCCACACGTTGCTGTCGATGCGGTGGTGAAACAGGGTGATCTGCTTCTGGAATTCGATTTGCAGGGCATTACGGATGCGGGTTATGACCTGACTACCCCAGTGATTGTCACCAACAGCGATGATTATCTTGACGTCATTCCGGCCGGTGTCGGACAGGATGCCCGCGAACAGACCCCTTTACTGACTTTATTACGCTAACGAACAGAGCCTGGAGGTTCATATGAACAAACAATTCCCAAACGGATTCTTATGGGGCGGAGCCGTCGCAGCCAATCAGGTGGAGGGGGCATACCTGACAGACGGTAAAGGTTTATCCACATCAGATCTACAACCGCAAGGGGTTTTCGGCCCGGTGCAGGAACGTACGGAAGGGGATTTCGGCGTGAAAGATGTCGCCATCGACTTCTATCACCGTTATCCGCAGGACATGAAATTGTTCGCCGAAATGGGCTTTACCGTGCTGCGTACCTCAATCGCCTGGACGCGTATCTTCCCGCAGGGTGATGAATCACAGCCGAATGAAGCGGGTCTGGCATTCTACGACCGCCTGTTTGATGAAATGGCAAAATACGGTATTACACCGCTGGTGACGCTTTCTCACTACGAAATGCCGTACGGCCTCGTGAAGAAACATGGTGGCTGGGGCAGTCGCGACACCATCGGTTTCTTTGAAAATTACGCCCGAACCGTGTTCACCCGCTATAAAGATAAAGTGAAGCACTGGCTGACCTTTAACGAGATCAATATGTCGCTGCATGCGCCATTCACCGGCGTGGGACTGCCGGAAGACAGCAGCAAGCAGGAAGTTTATCAGGCCATCCACCATCAGCTGGTTGCCAGTGCCAAAGCGGTTAAAGCCTGTCACGAGATTATTCCTGACGGTAAAATCGGTAATATGTTGCTCGGGGGCATGCTGTATCCGCTGACCTGCAAACCGGCCGATATGATGGAAACGTTGCAGCAAAACCGCGACTGGTTATTCTTCGGCGATGTTCAGGTACGGGGTGCCTATCCGGCTTATATGCAGCGTTTCTTTAAAGATCGTGGCATGGACATTACTATTACGGCGGAAGATAAAGCGGCGTTAAAAGAAACCGTTGATTTTATCTCATTCAGTTATTACATGACCGGTTGTGTCACCACGGATGAAGAGCAAAATATTAAAGCGCGTGCCAATATATTAAATATGGTGCCGAACCCGCATCTGCAAAGTTCCGAATGGGGATGGCAGATTGACCCGGAGGGTTTGCGCTTCTTAATGAACGAGCTTTATGACCGTTATCAGAAACCGTTATTTATTGTCGAGAACGGTTTGGGCGCGCGCGATAAAGTTGAAGCTGACGGCAGCATTCATGATGATTACCGCATTCAGTACATCAATGACCACCTGGTTCAGGTGCGTGAAGCCATTGAAGATGGCGTGGAAGTCATGGGCTATACCAGCTGGGGGCCGATTGATCTGGTCAGTGCCTCGAAAGCGGAATTCTCCAAACGCTACGGTTATATCTATGTTGACCGTGATGATCAGGGTAATGGCACGCTGGAGCGCCGCCGTAAGAAAAGCTTCTTCTGGTATCAGGAAGTGATTAGTTCAAACGGCGCATCTTTAAAATCCTGATCTGATTTTTGCCATTAATAATAGATAACCCTGCGGCTTATAAATTATAAGCCGCCTGTTCGCTCTGTATTAAAAATAACAATAATGATCATTTAAAATAATCAGACGGAAATATAATAATGACACTTTCTCTGACTTCTCCGACACCTCAATATAAAGAAAATAATAAAATAAAGCATCTGCTGAAATATGGATTTTGGGTATTGTGTTTCTCTGCACTACATAATCATGCTGCCCAGGCCGCCGGTAACTGGAACGGTACCGTGCTTGGTTTTGAAGCGCCGGGCGAGGGCATGTTCGGCGATATGCTGGGTATCCGTCCGATCATCGAAGACCACGGTTTCCATTATCAGCTCGGTTATCTGAGTGAATCCTCTTACAACGCTGGTGGCGGTTACAACCATGATAAACATCTGGCGTATATCGATCAGTTCTCGCTGACTTTTACGCAGGATCTGGAAATGTACACCGGCATTCCCGACGCGGCCATCGAAGGGAACATTGTTAACCGTAACCACAACGATAATCTGACCACAGAACGTACACAGGATCCGCGCGTCGGATTTAACGACCTTGCGCAGGAGAGCTGGGGCGGACAGTCCATAACCCGTCTGGGCTGGCTGACCTTTGGCCGTAGTTTCGATGATCGCAAACTGCACTGGCGCATCGGCATGATGAACAAAAATCAGGACTTCGACCAGATAATCACCTGTGATTTTCAGTTGCTGAGCCAGTGCGGCGGTAAATCCGCCAACTCGATGACCTGGTACAACTGGAATAAACATTACTGGGGCACCACGGTTCAGTACAAACTGACATCGGAACTGACGCTGAAAACCGGCATCATGGAACAGAACCCGGACGCGTCGGATCGTAAATACGCCTGGAGCGGCTCCCTGAAAGGCGCCCGCGGTATCCTGCTGCCGATGGAAGCGGAACTGAAAACCAAGGTGAATGGTTTGCCGGGTATTTATAACTTCGGCCTGCTGTATACCAATTCGCCGCAAACCGATTTGTCGCAGGGGAAAACGCAAAGTGTCGGTGCAACGGATCCGCAAGGTTACCGCAAACACAGCAGCACCTGGTTTATGTATACCGGCTTCAACCAGCAGATCACTCAGCGCGGTGATGATCCGAACCGTGGCATGAGCGTGTCATACAGCCTGGGAGTAGGCGACCAGCGCAGTAATACCATTCATTACACGCAGGCAGTTTCCCTGCGCTATCGCGGGTTGTTTGATGCGCGTCCGGAAGACTGGCTGGGCCTGGGTGTGACACATATTCAGATGAGTAACCATTACCGTCAGAATCAGGAAAACCTGAATACTCTTTATCAGGTCGATGATTACGGCAATCCGCTGTATACGCCGCTGTCAGGCCGTTCCGTCAACGCCGATCTGTATTATCAGATCAAAGTGCGTTCATGGCTGATTTTGCAACCGGATTTGCAATACTGGTACCGGCCGGGCGGGGTGAAGGAAACGCAGGATGCCTGGGTGACCGGACTTAAGGCCATCGTCACGTTCTGAGTACAAAATTTACGCCTGACTGCGGATCGGATCTGGTAAAATTAACAGGCAGATCCGCAGACTGCGGCAGACAAAACCTGATCATCCGTACGGACGATTGGGTTTTTCTTTTCAGGGAGTCACAATGAAAATCGCCAAAATACTCAATAATAATGTGGTGGTTGTCGTCAACGAACAGCAGCGCGAACAGGTCGTTATGGGACGCGGGCTGGCGTTTATGAAGAAAGCCGGGGATGAACTGGATGACAGCAAAATCGAGAAAGTCTTCGCCCTGCAGAATGACGAACTGGTCGCACATCTGACGGAGCTGTTGTCGCATATTCCGATGGAAGTGATGACGACCTGCGATCAGATTATTTCACTGGCTCGCGGGCGGCTGGGGAAACTTCAGGAAAACCTGTATATCGCACTCACCGACCATTGCAATTTTGCCATTGAACGGCAGAAGAAGGGAGTGCCTATCAGTAATGCCTTATTATGGGAAACCCGCCGTCTCTACCCGAAAGAATATGCCCTCGGGCTGGAAGCGCTGGAGATCATCGACACCCGTCTCGGCGTACGGCTGCCAGTAGATGAAGCGGGTTTTATTGCCCTGCATCTGGTCAACGCACAACTTAACGGTGAAATGCCGGAAGTGGCGCAGATCACCCGTGTGATGCAGGAAATCCTCAATCTGGTGAAATACCAGCTGCGTATCGAATATGACGAAGAAGCACTGAGCTACCAGCGTTTCGTCACCCATCTTAAATTCTTCGCCCAGCGCATGCTCAGCCGCACGGTGGTGGCCGACGACGACATGACCCTGCATGTGGCGGTGAAAGAGAATTATCCGCAGGCGTGGTTGTGCGCGGAAAAAATCGCCGATTACCTGGCCGCGCAATATCAGCGCGAACTGACCACGGAAGAAATTATGTATCTCTCCATTAATATCGAACGGGTGAGAAAAGAGAGTCTGCCGAAATAATCGTCCTGACCGCACGCAGACGCAAAATTTGCATCGCGAAATATGACTGTTCACAATTTTTTATGACGGTTTTTTTTGCCACGGTTAGTGAGAACAGGTAGCATCCTTCGCCGTTATTGCACCAAAACAGTTCCGGCTAAAAAAACTACAGTGGGTAAACCCCATAAACGGCGAGGCTTGCAATCGTTTGCTTGCAGCACCCGGCGTCAGGTGAAGGTTATTTTGGAGAACAACTCATAATGAAGTCTCATAAGAAAACGGCAGAGGCGAAGCACGCGGCTAAACGGCGCTGGCTGGATTCCCACGATCACGGTTATCACAAGAGTATGGGCAACCGTCAGGTTCAGATGATTGCCATTGGTGGTTCTATCGGTACCGGTCTGTTTCTCGGCGCGGGGGCGCGTTTACAGATGGCAGGCCCGGCACTCGCTATCGTGTATGCGGTGTGTGGTATTTTTTCATTCTTTATTTTGCGTGCACTGGGCGAACTGGTTTTACACCGTCCGACCAGCGGCAGCTTCGTATCCTATGCCCGTGAGTTTCTGGGTGAAAAAGCTTCTTATGTAGCAGGCTGGATGTACTTCCTGAACTGGGCGATGACCGGCATTGTCGACATCACCGCAGTGGCTCTGTACATGCACTACTGGGGAACCTTCGGTGATGTTCCGCAATGGATGTTTGCGTTGGGCGCACTGGCGATTGTCGCCACCATGAACATGATTGGCGTGAAATGGTTTGCTGAGATGGAATTCTGGTTTGCGCTGATCAAAGTGGCCGCGATCGCTATCTTCCTGGTGGTTGGTGTGGTGTTCCTCGGCACCGGCAAACAACTGGACGGTAACGCCACCGGCCTGCATCTGATCACCGACAACGGCGGTATTTTCCCGCACGGGCTGTTGCCGGCGCTGGTTCTGGTGCAGGGCGTGGTCTTTGCATTCGCAGCCATCGAACTGGTCGGTACCGCGGCGGGCGAAACTAAAGATCCTGAGAAAGTGCTGCCGAAAGCCATTAACAGCGTTATCTGGCGTATTGCCTTGTTCTACGTCGGCTCCGTGGTGCTGCTGGTTCTGCTGCTGCCATGGAATGCGTATCAGGCGGGGCAAAGTCCGTTTGTTACCTTCTTTAGTAAGCTGGGCGTGCCTTACATCGGTACTATCATGAATATCGTGGTGCTGACGGCGGCGCTTTCGAGCCTGAACTCCGGACTGTATTCCACCGGTCGTATTCTGCGTTCCCTGTCGATGGGCGGCTCAGCACCGAAATTCATGTCTAAGATGAGTGCGCAGCAGGTGCCGTACGCCGGTATTCTGGTGACTGTCGGCATCTACATTGTTGGTGTTATTCTCAACTACTACGTGCCTTCACAGGTGTTTGAGATCGTCCTGAACGTCGCCTCACTCGGCATCCTCAGTTCATGGGCTTTCATCATTGTCTGTCAGATGAAACTGCGTACTGCCATCAAAGAAGGCCGTGCAAAAGACGTGTCTTTCAAGATGCCGTGGGCACCGGTAACCTCATGGCTGACGCTGGCGTTCCTGGCGGGCGTGCTGATCCTGATGGCCTTTGACTACCCGAACGGCACCTACACGGTGGCGACCATCCCGGTGCTGATCCTCCTGCTGGTCCTGGGCTGGATTGGTCTGCGCAAACGTGCGGCTGAAGTGCATGCCGAACAGGCTGAGCAGGAAGAAGCGCATCAGGCAAGTCTTAACGCGAAATAATTCGTTTCGCAGATTTTCAGCAAAGGGCTGCCGTGAAGGTGGCCCTTTTTCATTCGTGCCCGGTAAAAAAATCCGAAACAGCCATAGTGCCTCTCTCCTTTGACTAGGCTTATTCTTTTATGATGAGAGGGGAGCAAATGTTGAAGATTTTTTTACACATATTCTCCAGCCCGGAAAAATTCCTCGGGCTGCTAAGTACCGCAGACAGGGAAAACACGCTGGAAGAAGGTGAGCGTATTCTGATTGATGAAAACGGTACGGCGTCAGTCAACCTGGCTAATCAGGAGATGCAGAAAGACTTTGCCCGTCACGTCAAACGTATGAGCGTACTGTAATGGCGACAGCGGTTTTCATGGTCTTAATGGTCTGCGGCTACTGGTACACCACCCGCGACATTTCATCGCGTTTCAAACTTAAACGCACCTTCGGCTGGGACGTCTATTTTTTGGTGGCTCTGTATGGCTGTATTTTTGTCCTGCAGGGGGTGCTGGTCATCGCGCTGGTGTATCTGGTGCTGTGGGGGATTTCTGACGTCATCAACTGGCTGCCCGCTTTGGCGCATCAGCAACAGGATGTGCACTACCATCGTGATTTCATCAACTGGAGCTTTTTAGGCATTCAGGCACCGGTGGTGATTATGCTTGCCGTTTCCGTGATGCTGTGCCTGGTGCGCACCACCTGGTCGCCGGGCTTACGCCTCAATACTGCCGGACGCAAACAACTGTACAAACAACTCACCCGCGCCAACGGCGTGGAAGGGCTGTTGTATCAGTGTATGGAAGAGGGCGATATGGTGTTTATCACGTTACAGTCGCGGCGCGTATATATCGGCATGGTACATACCGCAAAATGTGAAACGAGTTCATCAGACAACGTTGTGGTGATCCCGATGGTCAGCGGCTATCGCGATAAAGATACGCTGGAGCTGCGCGTCGAGCACAATTATGCCCGCTATTATCAGGAACATGGCATCACACCTGTGTCAGAACCGGTGAGTGTATTGAAATTTCGAAAGGTGATTTTACTGAGCCAGATAGAAACCCTGTCGCTGTTTGATCCCTCAAGCGCCTGCGCGTTTAAGAAACTTATTCCGCTGATTGAGGAAGAAATGGCCCGGAAAATTGGCGAGAAGGACGCCTGAAATAAGGCGTCCCGCAGGTATTACACGATAGTGAAGCTGAAATCACTCAGACCTTCGATGCCGCCGGTGATCACGTCACCGCGCACGACCGGTCCCACACCGGCTGGTGTACCGGTATAGATCAGATCACCAGGTTTGAGTTCCACCGCCTGAGACAGATAGCTGATAACGTCCGCCACCTGCCAGATCTGGTCGCTCAAATCACCGCGCTGACGTTTCTCACCGTTCACGTCGAGCCAGATTTTACCGGCCGCCGGATGACCTGTCTCACTCACCGGCAGCAGCGGATTCGCCGGTGCGGAAGCATCAAACCCTTTGGCGAAATCCCACGGACGCCCCAGTTTCTTGGCCTGTGCCTGAATATCGCGACGGGTCAAATCCACACCCACGGTGTAACCCCAGACGTGTGACAGTGCGTCTTCAGCGGCAATATTTTTACCGCCTTTTGCCATCGCGACGACCAGCTCCACTTCATAGTGCAGGTCTTCGGTCAGGGTCGGATAGGGCACATTGCCGCTGGCGGGAACCACGGCATCAGCCGGTTTGCCAAAGAAGAAAGGGGGTTCGCGATCAGGATCATGGCCCATTTCGCGGGCGTGCTCGGAATAGTTGCGCCCAACGCAATACACGCGGCGCAACGGGAAACGGGCGCTCTGGCCTTCGACGGCGAGAGACGGAACTTCAGGTGCAGCAATTACATATTCAGTCATCGCATTCACTTCACAAAGTTATCGAATTAACATATTTGCAAAGCGAATCCACATTGACCAGTAAATTTATGTTACTGGTCAATGTCTCACTGTCAGGCTTTGTAACGCGGTGCGGCATGAGCCTGCAGGAAGTTTGGCACCATCGCACCGCGCAGGGCATCAAAATCGTTCCACTGTTTTTCGTCCTGTAGTGGTGGAATGGTGATTTTTTCTTTGCGGTCAAAGCCCAGTAAGGCGGCATCCACCAGTTCACCCACTTCCATCACGCCCGGGACTTCATCGATATTTTTGCCAGAACGTTCCCAGATTTCTGTACGCGTTGCGGCAGGCAGCACCGCCTGAACGTACAGACCGCGTCCGGCCATTTCAAATTGCAGCGTCTGGCTGAAGGTCAGTACAAAGGCTTTGGTGGCGGAATACACCGCAGACTGTAATTCCGGTGCCAGCGCCATGACAGATGCAATATTGATAATTGCCCCGTCTTTGTGGCTGATCAGGCCGTCGAAGGCCACGCGGGAAAGACGTGCGACGGAGGTAACGTTCAGGGCGATCAGATTTTCGATGGCATTGGCGTCGCTGTTTTCAAAACCGGCTTTCAGCGAAGCGCCGGCATTATTCACCAGCAGGGAAATCTGCGGTGTAGCGCGGATAAATTCCTCAACGCGGGTTAAATCTTCGCTGCGGGTTAAATCGGCAGGCAGCACAGTGACGCTGACGCCGGTTTCCTGTTGCAGGCGGTCCGACAGCGCGTTCAGGCGTTGAACGTCACGGGCAACGAGGATTAAATCGTAACCACGTTTCGCCAGGCGATCGGCATAGGTTGCGCCAATGCCGGTGGATGCGCCGGTGATTAAGGCCAGGGGCTGAGAGCGAGTTGTATCTGACATGGTATAACCTCGGTGTTGAGTAATTGGTTTAATAATAAAACCAGATGATTTTTAGCACTAGTGGTTTTATAATGCAACCAGATTTTCTTAAATGCATTAAGCAGGAAGTGCCATGAAACGAACCCGTCTGGAAAACACGCCTTGTCCGGCTGGCCGTGCGCTGGATTTAATCGGCGACTGGTGGACATTGCTGATTGTCCGCGACGCGATGTACGGCATCTCGCGATTCAGCGAATTCCAGCGCAGTCTGGGGGCGGCGAAAAACATTCTCAGCACCCGGCTTAAGGCGCTGGTGGCAGAAGGCATTTTAAAGATTGAACCCGCTGCCGACGGCTCGGTGTATCAGGATTACGTACTGACCGAAAAAGGGCGGGCGCTGCAACCGGTGCTGGTCGCGCTGGGGCAGTGGGGAAGTGAATATTTGTTTGAAGAAGGCGAAGCCTGTACGCAACTGGTGGATATCGAAAACCGCCAGCCGCTGCGTAAGCTGGAAATCCATGCGCAGGACGGGCGGGTACTTGAGAGCCGGGATATTACGGCGATTATTCCTGAGATTTAAAATTTGAATTCGATCAGCTCCTCCCCTGTGAAGGGGAGGAGCTAAAAGCGAAACCCGCAATGACGCGATCGGCTCCCGCGCCTGAGAAAGGGAGGAGCAAGTTTACCGCGCAATCCTCTCATGCCAGTATTTCGTAAACTCTTCCTCACCATTGAGGCTGACGACCATATCACCGCTGACGATGAAATGCGTCAGGTCGCTGCGCAGTTCAAGCGTAATTTCCGCCTCCATCCACCAGCCTTCACGTCCCATTTTCATGGTCTGTGTGAGCAGATAACGGGCGGAAAGCGGATCGCTGTTACTGACCGTCAGTTCACGACGCAGACTGTGGTCGACGGTGGTGTCGATATCATCAAAGCGGTAAACGCCTTCGCCGAATACGCCCCCCACGCCATGCGTGACGCTGGTCCAGCTGTCCGTGAGGAAATCGTAAGTGATGTTACGGTCAACGCGGCCGGGGGACAGTACAGTTTGCGGCGTCAGCGGTGCGCTTTGTGGTTCCCTGATCGGGCCATCAACTGACACCGGTTGCCCGCACACCGGCAGGCTGAGTTGCGCGCTGTGCAAATCTAACGTCAGCGTCGCGGCTTCAGGCATCGGCCAGATCATCGGCCAGAAGGTGGTGGCCAGCGAGAGCCGCATCCGGTGGCCGGTGGCAAAACGGTGTGCGATACCGTCCAGTTGTACCGGCACTTTGACTTTCTGGCCGGGAATAAGAGGCACAGATTGGTCATGGCCGTGCAGATGCGACAAATTCAGCCACCCGTGCGTGACACGGTTTACCGAACCGTCCGGCGCGACGTCAGAAAGCCGGACATACAACATGGCGGCCGGTTTATCGCTGCTCAGTTCGACGGTAAATTCCGGGAAGCCGAAAATGGTCAGCGGTTCAGCCAGCGGTTCGCCGTCGAAGATTTCCGCCATGCCGTCATCGACACGCTGATCCGGCGGCATTTCGCCGGGCACGCCTGCGCCCATCCATTCACCGGCCATCAGCCCATGATTTTGCGGCGAACAGATATTGAGCACCCCGGCATCAACGTCCGGTTGGGTATTGAGCTGGCCGCGTGTCAGCCATCGCGGGCTGTGACTGATATTGCTGGCGGTGCCGCGATCAAATCCCACCCATTCGCCACGGCTGACCGGACGCATCGCCGATGGCGGCTGACTGTCCTGCAACCAGGTTTGGATCATCGGGCCTTCCATCGCGCCATTGTCTTCACCTTTCAGCCAGTGATCCCACCAGCGCACGGCTTCCTGTAAGAAACCAATCGCCGGCTCCGGTGTGCCGTCCTGCGGATAAATATGTGCCCACGGGCCGAGAATGGCGCGGCGCGGCACTTTCAGATTATCCATCAGGCGGAACACCGCATTGCTGTAGGCGTCGGCCCAGCCGCCGATGGCCATGACCGGACACTGGATCGCCGGCCAGTCTTCGCATACGGAACCGTGCTGCCAGTATTCATCGCGCAGCGGATGTTCCATCCATAATGCCGGGAAGAACGGCATATTTTCCAGACGGTTCAGCCAGTCTTTGTACCAGCTTTCACCGACCAGCGCCGGATCCGACGGGCGGCTCTGATACGCCAGCATAATGCCGCCCCACCAGAGATTGTCGTTGAGCAGACAGCCGCCTTTGTAGTGAATATCGTCGCGGTAACGGTCGTCTGTGGAGCAGACAGTGATGATGGCTTTCAGGGCGGCAGGGCGGCGGGCAGCGACCTGCAGACCGTTAAAGCCCCCCCAGGATTTGCCCATCATGCCCACATTGCCGCTGCACCAGCGTTGTGCGGTGATCCACTCAATGACTTCCAGTGCGTCGTCCTGCTCCTGAAGCAGGTATTCATCGGCCAGCAATCCGTCGGATTCGCCGCTGCCACGCATATCCACCCGCACCACGGCGTAGCCGTTGCCGGCGAAGAAACCGTGCATCGGTTCGTCGCGGGTGCGGGTCCCGTCGCGTTTGCGGTAAGGGATGTATTCGAGGATCGCAGGAACCGGCTGCTGTTCAGCGTCGTCCGGCAGCCACAGGCGCGCAGCGAGACGCGTGCCATCACGGAGCGGGATCCACAGATGTTCAGTCACGGTGACGGCGTGCGGGAATTCAGTCACGATGCGTTTGGTGTTCATAAGACTCCTGTCGGGGAAATCGCTGCCGCAGGTAGCGCCGTGCCACGCTGGACGAGAACGTCATCCAGCCAGCTGGTGCGCATTTCCGGTACGGAGGTCAGCAGTTTTTCGGTATAGCTGTGCATGGGCGCGCTGAAGACCACGTCAGTATCGCCGCTGGCGACCACCTGACCCTGATACATCACGGCCACCTGATGGGCGATACGTTTCACCGTACCTAAATCATGGGTGATAAACAGGTACGACAGCCCGAGTTGTTCCTGTAAGCGGCGCAACAGATTCAGCACTTCTTCCGCCACCAGCGGATCTAGCGCTGACGTCGCCTCATCACAGATAATCAGTTCCGGCTGCGCAGCCAGCGCACGGGCGATGCAGACGCGCTGTTTTTGCCCGCCGGAAAGCTCGCCGGGGCGACGGTCGATCAGTTTGACCGGCAGTTCGGTGAGTCGCAGTAATTCTTCCACACGCTCACGTACCTGCTTTTTGTTCATGCCGAAATAGAATGTCAGCGGGCGGCCGATGATATCCAGCAGTGTCTGGCGCGGATTCAGCGCCACGTCAGGCAACTGATAAATCATCTGCATGCGGCGCAGCGTTTCTTTATCGCGCTGATGGAAATGATGTGAAAGCGAAATGCCGTCGAAATCCACCGAGCCTTCGGTATCCGTCAGTAAACCCACCAGCGCCCGTGCCAGCGTACTTTTTCCGCTGCCGGATTCGCCGATAATCGCCAGCGTTTTGCCGCGCGGCAGTTGCAGGCTGACGTCATGCACTACCTGCTTACCGTTGTAGCCGGTGCTCAGTTTGCGCATCGTCAGCAACGGCTGACCGGCGGTTTCATGGCCGCCGGTCAGTGGTGTCAGGGCGTGTTCGCGTTCCGCCACCAGTCTGCGGGTATATTCCTGCTGCGGATTTTCCAGAATGGTCTGCGTGCTGCCAGTTTCCACTTCTTTACCGTGCCGCAGCACCATAATCCGGTCAGCAAGCTGGGCGACAACGGCCAGGTCGTGCGTGATATACAGCGCCGCCGTGTTGAACTCGCGCACCAGTTTGCGCAGCATCACCAGCACTTCAATCTGCGTGGTGACGTCCAGCGCGGTGGTAGGCTCATCCATAATCAGTAAATCAGGCTTACAGGACATGGCCATGGCGGCCATTGCACGCTGAAGCTGGCCACCGGACAACTGATGCGGGTAACGTTTGCCAATGTTTTCAGGGTCCGGTAAATCCAGCGAGCGGAACAGCGAAATCGCCCACTGGCGGCTCTCTTCCTGGCTCATCAGACCGTGGCGGATCGGGCCTTCGCAGACCTGTTTTTCGATGGTCAGCGCCGGATTAAACGAGGCTGCTGCGCTTTGCGCCACATACGCCACGCGCTTGCCGCGCCATTGACGTTTGATATGCGAAGGCTGAGAAACGATATCCGTGCCGTCCAGCAAGACTTCGCCACCGGCAATCCGGCAACCCTGACGTGCATAGCCGAGCGCCGCCAGTCCGATGGTCGATTTCCCTGCGCCGGATTCGCCAATCAGGCCGAGCACTTCACCGGCTGCCAGTTTCAGACAGATATCCTGCACCAGCGGCGAACCGTCGAGGGTCTCGATGCGCAGGCCGCGCATTTCTAAAATCGTGCGTGTCATGCTTCGTCTCCATGCGGCAGGCTGTTACGTGCCAGCAGCCAGTCGACCACCAGATTGACGCCAATCGTCAGCAAGGCAATCGCTGCCGCCGGATATAGCGGGGCGAACTGACCAAAGTTAATCGCCTGAGCATTGTCACGCACCATGCTGCCCCAGTCGGCATACGGCGGCTGAATGCCCAGCCCTAAGAAGCTTAAGCCCGCGATAAACAGGAAGGTAAAGCAGAAGCGCATGCCAAACTCCGCCAGCAGCGGCGGCAGGGCGTTAGGCAGGATTTCCCGGAACAGCACCCAGCGCAGCCCCTCGCCACGCAAACGCGCCGCTTCAACATATTCCTGACAGACAATTGCCTGCGCTACCAGCCGTGCCAGACGAAACACACGGGTGGCATCAAGCAGTGCGATGGTCAGCACCAGCACGGGAACAGAGGTGCCCATCACGGACAATACGATCAGCGCAAAAATCAGCACCGGAATCGACATCACGGTATCGACGATGCGCGACAGCACCATATCCACCCATTTACCGTAAATCGCCGCCGTAAAGCCGGTGACGATGCCGATGATGAAAGAACTGAAGGTGATAGTCAGCGCGATAGCAATGGTGGTGCGGGCACCAAACAGGATGCGTGACAGCATGTCGCGACCGAGACTGTCGGTGCCAAATGGCGTGGCGGCGGAGGGCAGCAACCAAATGTCACCGACCTGTTCAGTTTCACTGTGCGGCGCGAGCCATGGCGCAAAAATAGCGGCCAGCAGGTTCACCGCAATGATCACAATACCAATCCAGGCCGACAGCGGGATGTTAATGAAATATCGGTTCATGCGTTCCCTCTTCAGCGCGCATGGCGCAGGCGTGGATTGCACCAGATCGCCAGTAAATCGGCGGTGGTGTTGAGAAAAATATAGGTGCCGCCAAACAGCAGGCCGCAGGCCTGAACCACCGGCAGGTCGCGTTTGGTGACCGCATCCACCATGTATTGCCCGATGCCCGGATAGACAAACACCACTTCCACCAGGATGACACCCACCACCAGATACGCCAGATTGAACGCGACGACATTAATGATTGGCGCAAGGGCGTTGGGCAGGGCGTGAGATACTACAATCCGCCATCGCGGAATGCCTTTCAGCACCGCGCTTTCAATGTACGGGCTGGCCATCACTGCGGTGACTGATGCACGCGTCATGCGCAGCATATGCGCCAGCACGACCAGCGTCAGGGTAACCATCGGCAGCGTACAGACGTAAAGACGGTCGATGAACGAGGAACTGCTGTCCACCATTGCCAGACTCGGGAACCATGTCAGCCGGATAGCGAAAGCGATGACCAGAATGTAGCCGACAAAAAATTCCGGAACCGAAATACTGATTAGCGTCAGGGTATTCGCCAGCCGGTCAAAAACGGAACCGCGCCAGATGGCGGATGCGATGCCTAAACCGACGGCAAGCGGTATCGCGATCACCGCCGCATATCCGGCAAGGAACAGGGTGTTTGCCAGACGTGGCAGTAATTCATCGCTGATGGCACGCCCGTTCGCCAGCGACTGTCCTAAGTCACCATGCATAATGCCCGCCAGCCAGTGCAGATAACGTAGCACTGACGGCTCATCCAGCCCGAGTTGCAGACGCAACGCGGCCACGGTTTCAGGCGTGGCACTCTGGCCTAAAATGGCCGTCGCGACGTCGCCGGGCAGCATTTCCGTGCCGATAAAAATCAGCACAGAAACCAGCCACAGCGTGACAATGCCTGACAGGATCCGCTGTAAAATCCTTTTCTTCATCATGCCTCCAGCCAGACGCGCTCGGCCAGACGACCACCCATGAAGTTGAACATCGGGTGGGGTTTGATACCGCCGACTTTTTTGCTGGCCGCATCAAGATAATCGCCGAACAGCGGGATCATCGCGCCACCGTTATCGCGCACGATACTTTGCAGCTCGCCATAAATTTCGGCCCGTTTGCCCTCATCGAGCAGTGAACGGGCCTGCAACAGCAAGGCGTCAAACTTCTCATCTTTCCAGTGGGTGTCATTCCATTTCGCCGTCGACTGATAGGCGGTGGAGAACATCTGGTCAGCGGTCGGACGCCCGCCCCAGTAACCCATGCTGAACGGTGCTTTCATCCATACATCGTCCCAGTAGCTGTCGGCGGGCTGGCGTTTAATGTTGACCTGAATACCGCCTTTCTGTGCCTGCCCCTGGAACAGAGCCGCGGCGTCGAGCGCACCGGCAAAAGCGGCGTCAGAGGAGGACAGTTCGATTTTAAGATCCGTCAGACCGGCTTTTTTCAGATAGAACTTCGATTTGTCCGGATCGTAAACGCGCTGTTCCAGACTGTGATTGAAGAAGCGATCGGTCTTAGGGATCGGGTGGTCATTGCCCAGCGAGCCGTAGCCACGCAGCACGGTGTCGAGGATTTTCTGACGGTCTATGCCGTGTTTAATTGCCATGCGCACATCGTTGTTGTTATACGGCGCAACGCTGCAGTCCATCAGGAAGGTGAAATGCTGGCCGCCGGAAGAACGAATAATGTTCAGTGCCGGGCTGCGTTTAAGGAAGTCGACGGTTTTGAAATCAACGCGGTTAATGGCGTGAACCTGACCGGAAATCAGGGCGTTGGTGCGGGCGGTCGGGTCGTTGATGACCAGCACTTCCACGGCATCGACAAAGGCGCGATCCGGTTTCCAGTAATTCGGGTTGCGTTTAAACAGCGATCGTACACCCGGTTCGTACTGATCAAAGATAAAACCGCCGGTGCCAATCGGGTGAGACCAGTCGGTGAAGCCTGCCGGTACCACCACCAGATGGTAATCCGCCAGCAGATAGGGCAGGTCGGCGTTGCCGCTTTCAAGCGTGATCAGGATCTGCTTATCGCCCTGTTTAGTCAGACCGGTAATCGGGGCCAGCTGGGACTTGATCGCGCTTTTGGATTTGTCGCCGCGATGCAGGTTGATGGAGTAAAGAATGTCATCGGCATCCAGCGTCTTACCGTTATGGAAAGTCACGCCCTCGCGCAGGGTAAACACCCATTCAGCAGCACCGGGTTTGGCCTCCCACGCGGAGAATAATTCAGGTGTGGCTTTGTTATTTTCGTCAATTTCAATCAGGCCGTTCATCAGCATATATGCCTGATTTAGCGGGACCCAGTCGCTAAATAATGTCGGGTCCAGCGTATCACTGGTATTTCCCCCTGACATACCCAATTTTAATATGCCGCCTTTTTTCGGTTCAGCAGCAAAAGCAGAGAACGGTGAAAAGCCCATGGCACTCGTAATACCCACAGCGGAAGCGCTGGTAATAAAGCCGCGACGGCTAAGTTGTGCATCCTGCATTAATTTCGTCAAAGGGGAATTATTATCTTTCATTAATTTTCTCCATAGTACGTGCTGGAATTTTTTAGGTGCAGGTGAAATATCCCGGGTGGATCAATGGGCGCAATGGTTTGCCTTGATGATTTATATCAAAACCCCCTGTTGAACTTGCATGAGAATTTATCATGAGGGTATGCGAAAAATGCGCGGCAGAACACCCTGAAAAGCTTTATTTTTCTGATCTACCAACGTCTGGAAAGGGAAGTGACCGGTGGAACTGCATACGGTTGTCGGCTTAATTGGCGTGTTTTGCTATCTTCTGGCTTATGCGCTGGTTCAAATGCGCAGGCTAGCGGTTGATGCTAACAGTTACGCCTATCTTAATATAATCGGCGGTGTGTTTGGTCTGTATTCATTAAGTCATGATTTTAACCTTGCATCCTGTATTTCACAGTCATGCTGGCTATTATTTACATTAATTGGCATGAATTCGGCGAGAAAACGCAGATACCTTGAAAGGAATAAAATCCCGCCGACGGATATATAATTAACATATAAGATTCTTATTAATCTCCATCTCCCCTTCGCAGGGGAGGAAGCAAACTATTTAAGGCTGTTTCAGCCAGTTAATAACTTTGTGTACCATGGGTTTGAGGAACCGATCCTGCGGCGTCAGCATGTAGCATTTTCCTGCCGCCGCCAGTTTGCCGGGATGCGCGGCGACAAGCTGGCCGTTATTGATATAATCCTGCACCAGTCCTTCCCAGCCGAGCAATATCCCGTCGCCCAGCACTGCCGATTGCACCAGGAACGGATAATTATTGGCGCGCCACGTTCTGCGCGGCGTCACGAAGCTGACACCCTGTGAGGCAAACCAGTCGCGCCAGCCTGTCCATTCACGCTGTGGATCATCCTGAATCAGCAGGGTTTGTTCCAGAAGATCGGCGGCGCTGGCCTCCGGCGGAAGACGAGCCAGAAATTGCGGTGAGCACATCGGATAACATACTTCGTCAAACAACGCCTGAACGTGGTATCCGGGCGGCGGCTCACGCAGATAGAAGATAGCCAGATCAAATTCTGATGACTTAAGGTCTGAAAAGCTGTCGGAAATTTTCATGCGGATTTGCAAATCGGGCAAAAGCTGGCGCAATAACGACAGGCGGGACGACAACCACAGGCCGCTCATGGCGCTGGTACAGGCCAGTGTGACCTGCGGCAAACCATTCCAGCCCATGACTTCCGCCGTGGATTGCGAAATATCGCCCAGTAATTTACGCACCTGATGCGCATAGGTTTCACCGCGTGGCGTCAGGGTCGTTTTACGCTGAGCGCGCTGGAAAAGTTTACATCCGAGCATTTCCTCCAGCTGGATGATCTGGCGGCTGATGGCACTTTGAGTAAGATTCAGCTCATCGGCTGCCCGGGAAAAACTGCAATAACGCGCCACGCATTCAAAAGCCACCAGCGTGTTCAGTGGCGGTAACGGTTCTATCTGCACGGTAAAGTCTCCCCGCATGGGCGTTTAGCTGTTTTCCAGCATCAGCGAAATCGTCAGACCGACCTGCTGGATGGCGCGTTCAGTTTTTGCAGTCAGGGGCTGGGCATAGTTGATGCGCAGGCAATTACGGTATTTGCCTGAAGCAGAGAATATCGAACCGATGGCAATTTGCACGAGATGTTCTTCGAGCAGCCGGTTCAGGCGCTGTGTATCCACGCGTTCATCGAGTTCAATCCACAACAAAAAACCGCCCTGCGGACGGCTGACACGCGTACCACACGGAAAATATTTCATCACCCAGTCGGTCATGATGCACAGATTGCGCTGGTACTGATTACGCATCCGGCGCATATGCTGCAGGTAATGTCCCTGTCTGATGAAATCGGCGATTGCGATTTGTGGCAGCGTCGCCGACGCGCCGGTAGTGATGTATTTCATGTGCAATGCGCGGTCATGGTAGCGACCCGGCGCGATCCAGCCGACCCGTAAACCGGGCGCCAGCGTTTTTGAAAACGAGCTGCACAGCAATACGCGGCCATCTTCATCGAAAGAAGTGATGGTAGCAGGGCGCGGATACTGATACGCCAGTTCACCATAAACATCATCTTCGATAATGGCGATATCGTAGCGTTGTGCCAGTCGCAGCAGACTTTTTTTCCGGTCATCTGGCATGTTGTAACCGAGCGGATTATTGCAGTTTGGTGTCAGTTGTATGGCCTTGACCGGCCACTGCTCGAGTGCCATTTCCAGCGCTTCGAGGCTGATGCCAGTCACCGGGTCAGTCGGGATTTCCAGCGCTTTCATGCCGAAACCTTTCAGGGTTTGCATGGCTCCGTGAAAACTCGGCGAATCCACCGCCACAATATCACCTTGTTCGCAGACCGAACGGATAGCGATAGACAGGGCTTCATGGCAACCGGTGGTGATCAGAATATTGCTGGCATCCATGTGGCTGCCGCTGTCAATCATCAGGCGGGCGATTTGTTCGCGCAATTCTTCCGAGCCGTAAATGCTGTCGTAATGAAATGCATTGAGATTCTGATGCTGTCCGGCCCGGCCCATCAGACGGCTGAGTGGCCTGAGCGTGGCTGCCGTGACGTCCGGCGAGCCCCGCCCGAGTTGAACCACACCGGGACGATGCGGCGAAGTGATCAATTCAAGTACCTGATCCCACTGGGAAATATCCACAGGACGTTGTGTCGGGCGGCAAATCGCCGGCAATGCTGCCTGCAGACGCGCATCTTTCACGAAGTAGCCGGATTTGGGCCGCGCTTCCACCAGCTGTTTTTCTTCCAGCACCCGGTAGGCCTGCTGAACCGTACTGACGCTGACGCCATGTTCGCTGCTTAACACCCGCACCGAAGGCAGGCGGATCCCCGCCGGATACAGGCCCTGTTCAATACGGTCACTCAAGACATTTGCCAGATTTTCGTAACGGTTCATTTTCTTTTCCTCAACGCCTGCGCAAAGAAAGCAGTACAGATGGACACAATCTAACGCTTAATCTGTCATCAGATCCAGATCTGTATGGTCGAAATACAAAAAAACTGAATCTGTAATGTTTTCACCGTTTGTTAGATCCTGATGTCAGGTCGTCAACGGGAGCAGAATATGAAAAAAATCATTGAAGATCGGCAGTTTGCCGGATGTGACACGCGTGTCTGTGCAGAGATCGCAACACCTGAGCGGGCAGTACAGATGCCGCAGAAAAAAGCCGGATGGGTAAAACAGTTATTTGCCGTCGTGCACGACTGGAATGAGCGGCGCGTCAGCCGCAAGATTTTGCATTCACTGAACGCGGATCAGCTGAAGGATATTGGTCTGGCGAAATCGGATATTGACAAAGAATATCCTAAAGCCATCTGGCCGAACTGGCCGAAGTGATTTTGCGCCCTCCCCTGCGAAGGGGAGGAGCGGTCATGAGTTTTACTTCACCTGCATACCCGGCTGTGCGCCGGAATCCGGGCTGAGCAGGAAGATGTCTTTTCCGCCAGGGCCCGCCGCCATCACCATCCCTTCAGAGATGCCGAAGCGCATTTTACGCGGTGCGAGGTTCGCGACCATGATGGTCAGACGACCTTCCAGTGCTTTCGGATCAGGATAGGCAGAACGGATACCGGAGAAAATCTGACGCGTTTCGCCGCCCAGATCCAGCTTCAGACGCAGCAGTTTGTCTGAACCTTCGACGAAATCAGCGCTTACGATCAGCGCGATACGCATATCCACTTTGGCAAAATCATCAAACGTGATGGTTTCCTGAATCGGGTCATCGGCCAGCGGTCCGGTTGCCGGAGTTTTGGCTGCAGCGATATCCTCTTTTGAGGCATCAACCATCGCGGTCACTTTATCCATCTCGATACGGCTGAACAGCGCTTTGAACGGATTCACCTGATGCGACAGCAGCGGCTGGGCAATCGCGTCCCAGTCAAGGCGGGTATTCAGGAAAGCTTCTGTGCGCTCTGACAATGCAGGCAGAACCGGTTTCAGATAGGTCATCAGTACACGGAACAGGTTAATTCCCATTGAGCAGATGGCCTGCAGGTCGGCATCACGGCCTTCCTGTTTCGCCACCACCCACGGAGCCTGTTCGTCGACATAACGGTTGGCCAGATCAGCAAGTGCCATGATTTCACGGATGGCGCGACCTGACTCACGGCTGTCGTAAGCCTGAGCGATGCTTTCCGCGGCATCGGTGAAGGTTTTGTACAACGCTTCATCGGCCAGCTTATCAGCCAGTTTGCCGTCAAAACGTTTGGCAATAAAACCGGCATTACGTGACGCCAGATTGACGACTTTATTGACGATATCGGCGTTAACACGCTGCACGAAATCTTCCAGATTCAGGTCAATATCGTCGATGCGTGAAGACAGTTTTGCCGCGTAGTAGTAACGCAGGCAGTCTGCATCCAGATGGTTAAGATACGTGCTGGCTTTGATGAACGTGCCACGGGACTTGGACATTTTCGCACCGTTGACGGTGACATAGCCGTGCACGAACAGATTAGTCGGCTTGCGGAAACCGCTGCCTTCCAGCATTGCCGGCCAGAACAGGCTGTGGAAGTAAACGATGTCTTTACCGATGAAATGGTACAGTTCGGTCGTGGAGTCTTTTTTCCAGAACTCGTCGAAATTCAGATCGCTGCGGCGGTCACACAGGTTTTTGAATGAGCCCATATAGCCGATGGGCGCGTCCAGCCAGACGTAGAAATATTTGCCCGGGGCATCCGGAATTTCAAAACCGAAATACGGGGCATCGCGGGAGATATCCCATTGCTGCAAACCATGTTCAAACCATTCCTGCATTTTGTTCGCCACTTGTTCCTGCAGTGCGCCGGAACGGGTCCAGGCTTGCAACATCGCGCTGAACTCAGGCAAATCAAAGAAGTAATGTTCGGAATCACGCAGCACCGGCGTCGCGCCCGACACCACAGATTTCGGCTCGATCAGTTCAGTCGGGCTGTAGGTGGCGCCACATACCTCGCAGTTATCGCCATACTGGTCAGGCGATTTACATTTCGGGCAGGTACCTTTAACGAAACGGTCAGGCAGGAACATGCCTTTCTCCGGATCGTACAACTGAGAAATAGTGCGATTCTTGATAAAACCGTTTTCTTTCAGACGACCGTAAATCAGCTCTGACAGCACACGGTTTTCATCACTGTGGGTGGAGTGATAGTTGTCGTAACTGATGCCGAAGCCGGCGAAATCTTTCTGATGCTCCTGGCTCATTTCGGCAATCATCTCTTCCGGCCTGATCCCGAGTTGCTGTGCTTTCAGCATGATCGGAGTGCCGTGTGCATCGTCCGCACAGATGAAATGCACTTCATTGCCGCGCATTCGCTGGTAACGAACCCAGACGTCAGCCTGGATGTGCTCGAGCATGTGACCGAGATGGATGGATCCGTTGGCGTACGGAAGTGCACAGGTTACCAAAATTTTTTTCGCGACTTGAGCCATAGTAAGAGCTTGCTTTCTGTAGTTGAAATCAGGGGCATTGATGTTAACCGAAAGCGCCGCCCCGCGTAAACAAACGGGGGGATCTCCTTGCGTGTGTTCTGTTATGCTTAAGGCAGATACCTCGTCTGATAACCCCTTTCAAGGAGCCGGGATGACATCTCAATCCCCACAGCAGACCACACCCGCAGGGCTGCGCGCACTCGTGACCGGCGTACTGGCCACCTTCCGCCATTCCACACTGCAAAAAGATTTGCCCGCGATGAAAGCGTTGCATCACTGCGTGTTAATGGATGAAGTTTTACATATTGATCTGACCCTGCCGTTCGCCTGGAACAGCGGTTTTGATGCGTTAAAGGAAGAAACCAGCAGCGAATTGTTGCGGGTGACGGGGGCGTCTGCGATTCAGTGGAATCTGCGCCACGACATTGCCACCATCAAACGGGCAAACGAACAGCCGGGTATCAAGGGTGTTCGCAATATTCTGGCAGTCAGTTCAGGCAAAGGCGGGGTAGGGAAGTCTACCACGGCGGTTAACCTGGCGCTGGCGCTGGCGGCGGAAGGTGCCAAAGTCGGTATTCTGGATGCGGATATTTATGGGCCTTCTGTCCCGAATATGCTGGGTACTGAAGAAGAACGCCCGACCTCGCCGGATGGCGTGCACATGTCGCCGATTATGGCGCACGGCCTGGCGACCAACTCGATTGGCTATCTGGTGACAGATGAAAACGCCATGGTGTGGCGCGGGCCGATGGCCAGCAAAGCGCTGATGCAGATGCTGCAGGATACGCTGTGGCCAGATCTGGATTATCTGGTCATCGACCTGCCACCGGGTACCGGTGATATTCAGCTTACGCTGTCGCAAAATATTCCGGTGACCGCCGCCTTAGTGGTCACGACGCCGCAGGATATTGCGCTGCTTGATGCGATGAAGGGCATCGTGATGTTTGAGAAAGTCCATGTGCCGGTGCTGGGAATTGTCGAGAACATGAGCATGCATGTGTGCAGCAACTGCGGGCACCACGAACCGATTTTCGGTACCGGTGGCGCGCAACGTCTGGCCGAGAAATACCGCTGCGAATTGCTGGCGCAATTGCCGCTGCATATTTCACTGCGTGAGGATTTAGATCGTGGCGAGCCGACAGTGGTTTCTAATCCGGAAAGCGAATTCACAGTGATTTACCGCGAACTGGCGGCAAAAATTGCGTCACAACTGTTCTGGAAAGGCGACGCCATCCCGACAGAAATTGCCTTCAGAGCCGTTTAATCCCCCAACTCTGCGAATTATTGCCTGATGTCAGCGATTACACCGCCTTAACGCTGGCATCGGGCAGTGTGTTGTACTTATAATTGGCGCGTTCAAAGCATATGTCTGTGCTTGCCTTCCAACTTCCAAATCAGGTCTTTAATTTTATGTCTGACAAATTCCATCAGTGTGTCATCGTGGGTATCGCTGGCGCATCTGCTTCGGGAAAAAGCCTCATCGCCAGTACGTTATACCGTGAACTTCGTGATCAGGTCGGTGATGAGCATATCGGGGTCATCCCGGAAGATTGCTACTATAAAGACCAGAGTCACATGACCATGGAAGAGCGGGTCAAAACCAACTACGACCATCCAAGTGCGATGGACCACAATTTACTGTTCCAGCATTTACAGGCTATGAAGTCTGGTCAGGCAATTGAATTACCGAGCTACAGCTTCATTGAGCATACCCGTCTGCCAGAGACCGTCACTCTTAAACCGAAGAAAGTGATTATTCTGGAAGGGATCCTGCTCCTGACCGACGCGCGTTTACGTGACGAAATGAATTTCTCCATCTTCGTCGACACCCCGCTGGATATATGCCTGATGCGCCGCATGAAACGTGACGTCAACGAACGTGGTCGTTCAATGGATTCCGTGATGGCGCAGTATCAGAAAACGGTACGTCCAATGTTCCTGCAATTTATCGAGCCTTCAAAACAATACGCAGACATCATTGTACCGCGCGGCGGCAAAAACCGGATTGCGATTGATATCCTCAAGGCTAAAATCAGCCAGTTCTTCAATTAATCGCGGAACAATCCGTTAACACCACACCGGAGATACGATGAGACTTTGCGACCGAGATATAGAAGCCTGGCTGGACAGCGGCAAATTAGGCATTTCACCCCGTCCGCCGGTTGAACGGATTAATGGTGCAACGGTAGATGTGCGTCTGGGAAACGGATTTCGCGTTTTCCTCGGGCATAACGCGGGTTATATCGATCTGAGTGGCCCGAAAGACGAAGTCAGTGCTGCGCTCGATAAAGTGATGAGTGATGAAATTGTGTTGCCGGAAGGTGAAGCATTCTTCCTGCATCCGGGGGAACTGGCGCTGGCAGTGACCTATGAGTCGGTCACTATTCCTGACGATCTGGTGGGCTGGCTGGACGGACGCTCCTCACTGGCGCGTCTCGGGCTGATGGTGCACGTAACCGCACACCGTATTGATCCGGGCTGGAAGGGACGTATCGTTCTGGAGTTCTATAATTCAGGTAAGCTCCCGCTGGCGCTTCGCCCGGGAATGTTGATTGGCGCGCTGAGTTTTGAGCCGTTATCGGGTTCTGCTGCAAGGCCGTACAATAGTCGTCAGGACGCGAAATACCGCGACCAGCAAAGCGCTATTGCCAGTCGTATTGATAAAGACTGATTCTGTTTTTCATCCGTTTTACGGATAAAAACGTGAGGAAGGCATGAGAAGACTACTGACAACACTGGTGATCTTACTGGTGGTTATCATTGCCGGCATGACTTCGCTGGTATTCCTGATTAACCCGAACGATTTCCGCCAGTACATGGTGGAAAGGGTCGAGATGAAAAGCGGCTATCAGCTGGCCATCAACGGTTCACTGCGGTGGCATGTCTGGCCGCAGCTTAGCATCATTGCCGGTCAGACATCAGTGACCGCACCGGGTGCTAAAGTCCCGGTGGTCAGTGCGGAAAATATGCGGCTGGATGTCAAACTCTGGCCTCTTCTTTCTCATCAGCTTGCGGTGAAGCAGGTTCTGCTGAAAAACGCTGTTATTCGTTTAACACCGGAAACGGAAGAAAATCAACCTGATGCGCCGGTGGCACCTTCTACGCCAACGCCTGTTGCCCCAGCGGCCTCTGAACTGGAAGCAGGCTGGAAATTTGATCTCGATAAAATCAGTGTGGCTGACAGTTTACTCATCTGGCAGCGTGGTGATGACGAGCAGATCAACGTGCGCGATATCAATCTGGAAATGGAAAAGAATGACAACCGTCAGGCTACCATCCAGCTTTCAAGCCGCATAAACCGCGATCAGCGCGATCTGTCTTTCACGATGAAGGCTGAACTGGATATGCAGCACTATCCGCAGGCTGTCTCTGCCAACATCAGCAAATTCACTTATCAGCTCAGCGGTGCCGATATTCCGGTGAAAGGTCTTCAGGGAAACGGCTCGATGCAGGCCAGCTACCAGCGGGATAATAATTTGGTGACGCTGAATCAGCTGGCACTGACCGCCAATGATAATCAGATTTCCGGTACGGCCACCGCGAAGCTGGGTGAACGGGCGGATTACCAACTGAATTTAAACGCCAATAAACTTGATCTTGATGCACTGACAGGCTGGCAGCCTAAGACTGATGAGCCCGCATCGCAAACGGCGCAGTCTGTTACCTCCGCCCCCGTTATTGCCCGTGATGTGGATGAACAACCCAACGGACTGAATAATTTGCAAACCTTCAATGCCACGCTGGCGCTGAAGGTGGCGGATCTCACCTATCGCGGGATGAAAATCCAGAACCTTGCACTGAATGCGGTCAATCAGCAGGGCAAGATTTCTTTGCCAGCATTAAGCGGCAACATGGGGGCCGGGCACTTTTCTCTGCCTGGCACTGTGGATGTCACCGGGAATAAAATTCATGTTCATCTGACACCGGATGTGAATAGCATTGAACTGGGCGATTTTCTGGCGGCTTACGGGTTACCGAAAGTCCTGACCGGCAGCTTCTCGATGCAGGGCGATGTGAGCGGAGAGGGGCTATCGGCCGCCGATTTCGCACGCCGCTGGCAAGGCGACGGGCAACTTTCCATGGATAATGCGCGTCTGAACGGCCTTAATATTCAGCAGCTTATCCAACAGGCCGTCAGCCGTAATACCAGTAATGTTCAGGGGCTGGAAAAGTATGAACACTATAGCCAGATCGATACGCTGAAAGCACAGGGACATCTGGCCGGAGGGACACTGACCCTGAGTAACCTTGAAGGCCAGTCGCCCATGGTGTCCGGGAAAGGTGACGGAACAATCGATATGTCGAATCAAAAGGTGGATATGAACTTGCTGATTCGTGTTACCGGTGGCTGGAAAGGTGACAGCAATTTGATCAATACCCTGAAAACGACAGATATCCCGTTGCGGGTTTACGGACCCTGGGCTCAGATGGGATATCAGTTACAGGTGGATCAGATACTGAGGCGTACGCTTGAACAAAGCGCTCGCAGCGCCATTCAAAACTGGGCCGATAAACGCAAGGACAGTAAAGAAAAAGGCGATGTTGAGAAATTATTAAACAAATAATCTCTTCCTCTAAGCGTATTCTGAGTATAAAAAAACGGGGTGCCTGTGCCGGCACCCCGTTTTTTATAGGGTAGGGTTTTCAGACTTCATAATCGTCTTCCGAGGCGGTTTCAGGCGGCGTAATCTTTACTTTTAGAATGCGGTGACTACTGACTTCTAAAGGTTCAAACAGATAGCCATTAATGTGTATCTGTGCGCCCACCTGCGGGATGCTTTGGGTATATTCCATCAGCAAGCCAGCCAGCGTGTGATATTCCCTTTTTTCATCCACCGGCAGGGAGATATACATCACCAGATCGTCAAGCGACATGTAGCCGTTGGCTATCCAGCTTCCGTCCTGCTGCTGCCGGATATCATGTCGTGCATCAGGCGTTTCGTCAGACTCAGGCAGGTTACCGGCAATAGTTTCCATCACATCCGTCAGGGTCACGATCCCTTCGACAGAACCGAATTCATCGACGACGAAAGCAAAATGTGTTTTTGCCTTGCGGAATTGTTCGAGGGCCATCAGCAGAGAAAGTTGCTCCGGGAAGATCAGGGGCTGGCGGATCAGTGCCTTAAGATCCAGTTCATTTTGCAGTAACTGTTGCCTGAGCAGATCAACCACGTGTACAACGCCCAGCGGTTCATCGGTCGAACTGTCTTCGGTAACCAGCATACGGGTGTGCTGGTTAGCAGCGATTTGCAGTGTCAGCACGTCAACCGGGTCATTAAGTTCAAGATTATCAACATCATGACGAGAGGTCATCACGCTGCTGACGGTGCGCTGACCCAGCCCCAGCACACGTTCAATCATGTGACGTTCCTGCTGGTTAAAAATCGCATCCTCATCATCAGCGCTGTCAGCAATCATGTTCGAAGAGTGTGTATCAAGTTCAGCTTCTTCATGTTTACCACGCAAGACGCGCAGTACGGTTTCTGCGGTACGTTCACGCAGCGAACGCCGTGAGGATAAAAAGCGTTTGCGGTTAAACTGTGCGAGCTGGTTCAGCCCTTCAATGATCACGGAGAAACCGATCGCGGCATACAAATAGCCTTTCGGAATAACATAGCCAAAACCTTCGGCAACCAGGCTGAAGCCGATCATCAGCAGGAAGCTGAGACATAAGATGACGATAGTCGGGTGCGCATTGACGAAACGTGTCAGTGGCTTACTGGCTAACAGCATCAGGCCAATAGAAATACACACCGCCGCCATCATGACCGCCAGATGTTCAACCATTCCGACGGCGGTAATCACCGAATCGAGTGAAAAAACCGCATCCAGTACCACAATTTGAGCCACGACCGGCCAGAATTTAGCGCCACGTCGCTGATGGCTTTGTTCCTCATCTTTGCCTTCGAGCCGCTCATTAAGCTCCATTGTTGCCTTGAACAACAGGAATATACCCCCCGCGAGCATAATCATATCGCGGGCGCTGAAAGGATGTCCGAGCACGCTGAGAAGAGGGCGGGTCAGTGTAGATAACCAGGATATTGAAGCCAGCAGCAGAAGCCGCATGATGAGCGCCAGTAAAAGGCCCGTAATGCGAGCTTTATCACGTTGATGACGCGGAAGTTTATCGGCCAGGATGGCAATGAAAATGAGATTGTCTATCCCCAGGACAATTTCGAGAACTACCAGGGTTGCAAGCCCGGCCCAAATCGAGGGATCGGCGATCCATTCCATATTGCGTTTTTCACCTTTGGTTACACGACGGCTGTCGCACGTTGAATAATGGGCGTCAGTGCCATAAATTTCAAATTTAAAACAGGGAGCTAGGCCAGTCTGTAAGGATCAGGAGGGATGAAGAATAAGAGGTGAGAAAAAAGTCGGCAGGACTGTTTTGGAAAGCAGCAAGATATGATTACTAAATCGCCGAACAGGTACAACATTCCTAAAAATAAGTGTTTAGCTTACCGTTTGGTGCGGCTTACTGGTATTGTAATCGAATTAACATAATCGTGTTTGAGTCCTAAAATCATGAGTATGGTCTCCCTAAACCAAATAACAGAGACTATACTTGTGAAAGAATTAACGGATTGGAAATTTAAATCAATTTAACTATTTCAGTTCAGAGAAATCCCTGACGCGTTTGGATGCTGACTGACTGAATTTACATACCATAGGTTTCAAGGAGTATCCTTTACAATGTTAAAAGCTGTTATCCCTGTTGCCGGTCTGGGCACACGTATGTTGCCAGCGACGAAAGCTATCCCAAAAGAAATGCTGCCTATCGTCGATAAGCCTTTGATCCAGTACATCGTTAATGAATGTGCTGCGGCGGGCATCAAAGAAATCATTCTGGTCACGCACTCTTCGAAAAACGCGATCGAAAACCACTTCGATACCTCTTTCGAACTGGAAAGCATGCTTGAATCTCGTGTAAAACGTCAGCTTCTGGAAGAAGTGCAGTCTATCTGCCCTAAAGGCGTGACAATCATGAACGTACGTCAGGGGCAATCAAAAGGCCTCGGGCACGCGGTTTTGTGTGCAAAACCTCTGATTGGTAATTCTCCTTTCGCGGTTATTCTGCCGGACGTGCTGATGGATGATTCCACCAGTGATCTGCGTAAAGACAACCTTGCTGCGATGCTTCGCCGTTTCCAGGAAACAGGTAACAGCCAGGTCATGGTTGAAGAAGTCCCGGAAAAAGACGTTTCCAAGTACGGTATTGTCAACTGCAATGGCGTAGAAGTAGAGCCGGGCGAAAGTGCGCCGATGACGGCCATCGTTGAAAAACCTGATCTGAAAGACGCGCCATCAAACCTCGCGGTGGTGGGGCGCTATGTGCTGTCGGAAGCTATCTGGCCACTGCTGGCAGTTACCCCGTACGGTGCAGGTAATGAAATCCAGCTGACGGATGCTATCGCCATGCTGATGAAAAAACATACTGTTGAAGCCTTCTCAATGACCGGTCGTTCACATGACTGTGGTGATAAACTCGGTTATATGAAGGCGTTTGTTGAGTACGGTATTCGCCACAACACGCAGGGCGAAGCGTTCAACACATGGTTGAAAGAATTTACCGAAAAATAGTTAACAGGCTTATAAAAGCACCGATTAATTCGGTGCTTTTTTTTTTGTTAAGAGAAAGCTACCAGACCTGTCTTAGTGCACGAAAGTGAGACTAATCCGCTGTAGTCCTCATATCTGACCCCTTATATTAATTGATTACCAAAGTTACGTTGGATTTTCAAAAGATAAAGTCGCCCTTACGGTGATTTTTAGATCACGGGCGGTATTAATTTTGATTAAAAAATGAGTCATTGCTCGGGTAAGTCAGGCGGAAGGCTAAACTTAGAGGTTTATACCCTAAAGCGTATGATATTATAGGGAGTTGAATGTCGGCTCTTATGGCTATTTACACAGTATTAAATGTTTAGTGGAAGCCTGGCCTTTATTACGATTTCCATAAAATTTAACATTCTATTGTGAAAGCACGAAGACCTTCAGATTGGTCATGCAAAAATTGCTGGTGCAAGTGTAAAATTAATCACGTGAGACCTTTTATAATGAATATACTGATAACTGGCGGCGCGGGTTTCATCGGTTCTGCGGTAGTACGTCACATCATTTCTGAAACAAACGACAATGTGCTCGTGGTTGATAGTCTGACGTATGCAGGCAATTTAGAGTCCCTGAAGCTCGTCGAAAATGACCCTCGCTACCGTTTTTCTCTTACGAACATTTGTGATCGTTCTTCTCTTGATGACATCTTTGCTGAGTTTAAGCCAGATGCTGTTATGCATCTGGCTGCAGAAAGCCATGTCGATCGCTCAATTGACGGGCCTTCAGCTTTCATTGATACCAATATCATCGGTACTTACACTCTCTTAGAAGCCTCCCGACACTATTGGGCGGGATTAGATGATGAGAAGAAATGTCTGTTCCGGTTTCATCATATTTCTACCGATGAAGTTTATGGTGATCTGCATGGAACGGATGAGCTTTTCACAGAGACCACGGCCTATGCGCCAAGCAGCCCGTACTCAGCATCAAAAGCAGCAAGTGATCATCTTGTCCGTGCATGGAACCGAACCTATGGTCTCCCGACCCTGGTAACAAATTGCTCAAATAACTACGGACCATTTCATTTTCCTGAGAAACTGATCCCGCTCGTTATTCTTAATGCACTCGCGGGTAAACCTCTTCCTGTTTACGGTGACGGTGCTCAAATCCGTGACTGGTTATATGTCGAAGATCATGCACGGGCGCTTTATCGGGTTGTTACGCAAGGTGTTATTGGAGAGACGTATAACATTGGCGGGCACAATGAACGCAAAAATATCGATGTCGTCACGACCATTTGCGAGATCCTTGACCATTTGTTACCTAATAAGCCTGCAGGGATAACTCATTTCAAGCAGTTGATCACCTTTGTCAAAGACCGCCCAGGTCATGACATGCGTTATGCTATCGATGCCAGTAAAATTGAACGTGAACTTGGCTGGAAACCTGTTGAGACTTTCGAAAGTGGAATTTTGAAAACAGTGAAATGGTATCTTGAAAACGAAACGTGGTGGAAACGTGTTCAGGATGGATCTTATGCAGGTGAGCGGTTAGGTTTGAAAGACTAAATAGAAGAGGTTGTGAGTTAATGAAAGGTATTGTTCTGGCTGGTGGTTCAGGTACAAGGCTTCACCCAATCACTCTAGGGGTATCTAAACAGTTACTGCCTGTTTATGATAAGCCGATGATTTATTATCCGTTATCCGTACTGATGCTGGCAGGCATTAATGAAATTTTGCTCATCTCCACACCGGAAGATCTGCCTTCATTTAAGCGATTACTGGGTGATGGTTCTCAGTTTGGCATCAAGTTAGAATATGCAGAACAGCCCTCACCAGACGGCTTGGCGCAGGCATTCATTATCGGTGAGGATTTCATTGATGGTGAAAGGTGCGCATTGGTATTAGGTGATAATATCTATTTCGGACAAGGTTTCGGCAAGAAATTAGAAGATGTTGCTGCAAGAGAAAGCGGTGCAACTGTTTTTGGTTATCAGGTTTTAGATCCAGAGCGTTTCGGTGTTGTTCAATTTGATAAGGATTTCAATGCGTTATCTATCGAAGAAAAACCGGCTAAACCTAAATCACAATGGGCGGTAACCGGGCTTTATTTTTATGATAACGATATCGTTGAAATGGCTAAACAGGTCAAACCTTCAGAACGCGGCGAACTGGAAATTACCACATTAAATGAGATGTATCTGAAGAACGGCAAACTAAAAGTGGAATTACTCGGTCGCGGCTTTGCATGGTTAGATACCGGGACTCACGATAGCCTGATCGAAGCTTCTCAGTTCATCCATACCATCGAAAAACGTCAGGGATTGAAAGTTGCGTGTCTGGAAGAAATTGCCTACCGGAAAGGATGGATAACACGAGACCAGGTTGAATCGCAAGCAAAATCCATGAGTAAAACCCCGTATGGTCAGTACCTTGCTAATCTTTTAATCGAGGACTGAGTCGTCAGTTTTTTATTAGGAGTTATTCTCAATTTAAGCGTAACTCCTAACTCTTTGTTTAAAAAGACTGCCAGTAATTTGGACTGAAATTCAAGTTGAGACAGAGTTTCACTCCACGCTGTTCATATAGTCCGCAGTGTCGCTTAACATTTACATAAGAAACCATAATGAATGATTTTTTAGGTAAATGTTAAAATAAAAAATATTGTCCAGTGCATTGGTAGCTGTTGAGCCAAGGGCGGTAGCGTGCGTAAAGGGTATAAATTTTTACCCTGAAACTACGATGACATTTTTATCACCATACTCGCAGATATGAATATTTTTTAGATCGAAGCATGATTAGGCGATAATTGATAAGCAATAAAATTTGATTAGTTGAGTAACTAAATTTCAAACGAGTAATATATGAAAACAATTTTAATTGTAGGCGGCTCAGGTTTTATTGGTACTAATTTGAGCGAATACTTTTGTGAGAGAGATTTTAAAGTTATTAACTTTAGCCGTTCTCCATCACAGATCAGTCATCCAAATCTGATTAATATATGTGGTGACTGCAAAAATACAACCATATTAAATGAAATATTTACTGATTATAAAATAGATATGGTTGTACATTCATTAACAAGTTTTACAGCAATGGACAAATTAGGATCATCACAAGAGGTATTAGCCACTAATCTCTCTGCATTTATTGACCTGATAAGCGTTATGAAAACGCACGCTGTTAAAAAACTTATCTATATATCCTCGGGTGGTTCTATTTATGGCGTAGCCGATGCCCCGATTAAAGAAACGCATGATATATCCCCTGTCAGTTTCTACGGCTGGATGAAAGAATCATGTGAGCATTACCTGGAGTTCGCTTCAAGACTGGATCCGGAATTTAAATTCCTTATCTTACGCCCGGCAAATGTTTACGGTAAATATCAGAAAATTGAGAGAATTATTGGTGTTGCATTAAGAAATGCCATTATTGGTCAATCTATGGATATCTATGGGAACACCAGCACGTGTAAAGATTATATCCATATAGATGATTTTTGCGAAGTAGTCGATAAGTTGATGCACTGTCAAAACTGGAATGAAATTTATAATGTAGGTTCCGGTATAGGAACAAGTATTGAAGATATTCTGAAATATGCTCAGATAATAGCAAAAAATAAAATTGAAATAAATTATCACGAGAGAAAGTCAGGGGATGTTCCTTATAAT
>NZ_JAFMOT010000171.1:0-104882 GCF_019049695.1 Rahnella perminowiae | reverse complement strand
CTGGCTGAATATAACAACGAGCGGCCTCATGAATCCCTGAACAACCTGACGCCGGAAGAGTACCGGCTGATGGCCGAAAACCCGGAAGTCTCAAAAAGTGCGTGGAACTAAAACAGGTGTGCTTACAAAACCATACCCAAAATAATTGGAGTTGCAACAAGGCGACGAGTGACGAGATCCCGATGAGTTGACATAAGTCAGTGATTCGGGTCCCGGAGCGTAGCTAACGCAGTTGTAGCTTCAAGTATGAAGGGTATCAGGCGGCAGCAACCGGGTTATGCGTATGATCCGCTTTGCGCATCAGCATCGCCAGATAGACCAGCGAGACCACCGCAATCATCACGAACAGCAGGCGGTCTGAATAACTTTGCATCAGTATCGCAGTCATCGTTGGTCCTGCCAGGCTGCCGATGGTGTAGCTCATCAGTAATGCCTGATTCATCGCCACCAGTTCCTCTGCATTTACTTTTTCACAAGCCCAGGACATGGCAACCGGATACAACGTAAAACCAGCACATCCCAGAATGAATAGCGTCGGTGCCATCGCATAACCACTGAGCATCGCAATGCTACCGAGAATAACGGCGAAGATTTGAATACGCAGTACCATAAGGCGTCCGTAGCGATCGGCCAGTCGTCCCACCGGCCACTGCCCGACAATTCCGGCACTGACCAGCAATGCCATCCAGTAACCCACATCCGCATCACTCATTCCCTGATGCGTCAGGAACAACGGCATCAGGCCGTAGAGAGAGCCCAGAACGATGCCGGAAATAATACAACCGTTAATTCCCAGGCGGGCATTTCTGCGTCTGAACATCGGCATTACGGCATAACGCGGTTGCTCACTGTCCTGGTTTTCAATATGCGTCAACAGCAACGGCAGCATCGCAATGACAATCAGCGCCGTCACCCAAGGCAACACGCTTAAAATTGCTGTGGGCACTGTGCCCACCAGGAGCTGCCCAACCACTGTGCCGATGTAATACATGATCATATACGCCGCCAGCAACTGGCCGCGATTTTTGACAGTTCCGCTGCGTAGCAACGCACTTTCCACCACAACCCAGATCAACGCACAACCGATCCCTGCAACAAAACGCGCCGTTATCCAGCTCCAGAAACTTATTGAGAGCGCCAGACCTGCCGTCGCAACAGCAAACAAAATGCAGGAGAGGTAATAACTGCGGTTAAAACCCATACGTTTAATCAGCCCGCCCGCGAACAAAGTACCCAACAGGTTACCGGTAAAATAAGATGAACTAACCAGCCCGACCTGCCAGGTCGGAAGTTGCTCATGACTGAGCCACAAGGGGACCAGCGTGTTTAAAACAGCGATAGAAATCGTCAACAGCAGGAGTCCGCACAGGAGCAGAGAAACAGGACGGGAATAGGCGGACATAGGATGGTGATGACCACAAAGAGGAAGAAATTGCGCGCATCATGCCACCGGCGGTTTAAAAGTCAATCCGGCAAAAACCAGCCTGAGCACAAACGGAAGAGTGATGATTGAAATCGTTAATCAAGTCCTGAGATTAAGAATTATGATGCTTTAATGACAATGCAATATCACCATGATAACAAACGAGTTTACATTTACCACACCCGTTACATTTCTTGTCATCAACCACAGGTTGATTTTGTTGATTAAAAAATATTGCCGTGCGGGGACACGCAATTTCGCACATCCTGCACATATCATCTAACCGCCCCAGGCACTGAGCCGAAATTACCGGACGCAGATTGATATCCATCGGGACACGTTCATCCAGCGCCCCGCTTTCGCAAGCCTGCGTGCAGGCCCCGCAAAAATCACATTCGGCATAATCGATAGCCAGCGAGGCCACCCTTTCCTGAACGCTTATAATGCCGACCGGACATGCCTGTACGCAGTGCCCGCATCCATCACATTGCTGCAGAAATGCCGGTTCGGCAACGGCCTGAGGCGGACGGGCAACTGTGCGCACCGGCAACTTTGCTGAAGGGGGTTGTGCTTGTTTAATGGCCTGCTTACCCGTTGACAGCAGGCCGCGAAATAATCCACGGCGGCTGACAGTTCTGCTGCTCATCCAGGCCCGGTAAAAGCCAGCATCACGTGGATCGCTCATCAGAAATACAAATCCGCGGCTTTTACTTCCAGACCCTGCAGCTGTTTCCAGCCACAGAGCGTGGATTCAGCCAGTACGGCCACACCCACGTAAAACGGATGTTCGGCTTTCTGCCGCAACAATTCCAGATAACGACCTGCCCAAGGCAGCAAATGCATTGTTAAAAATTCATTCAACAATGCCGGAGAGTTTTCAGCCAGCCAGGCAGACATCATCAATAGCAAACCAATGTGATCCTCTGGTTCTGCCTGGGTCAGGTGCGGTTCGATGCCGTTTTCGCGCATCCACTGCCGAAGCACCAGTGTGGAATCGCCAAACACGACGGACTCTTTGTCCAGATAGACCGAGCCCCACGGCGGCGCAGGGAGCGCGTAAGGGCCTACAAACAGGCGCTGATAAGCGTCCCCGAGACTTTCCTTCGCCAGATCAATCTGGCTGAAATATTCAGTGACCTGCGCTTTGGCATCTTCACTGGCACAGGGCCACAAGGGTGCCCATTCGCTGTTTTCCAGTAATGCAATTAAAGGCTGAACTTCGCGGGAATCTGGCGGATAAAATAAGACGGCGCCTAAAATTTTACCGGTTAAACTGATTGATTCTGCTGACATAATTCACTCTGATTAGAGAGAACACGCCACCACAAGCGACGCGTTCTCTGATAAATCGGACTACTGATCATTAGCCGCTGACGGCCATTCCCACGGTCATATGCAAACCATAGAAAATGGCGCGACCAATCAGCTCACCGGCAAATACCAGCACGAACGCCAGAATCATTGATGCCAGTGCCGGACGCTTGCGCATAACCAGCGGGCAGAACCAACAGCCGAGACCGAGAATGACCAGCACCAGCCGCCAGACTGACAGCGAACCGTATTGCGGGATCAGGGCAGAAGCAGCCTGAACAGAACTGCTGATGCCTGCCAGACTTGCGCTTTGCAGCATGACAACTGCCATACTCACGACCAGCGCAGCAAGACTGATAACCGGCAACAGGCGCAGCCCGCAACCACTGATATTCGCACCACGAAGCAGCAGAGAACCCAGAACCGGACCACCGATCAGCACCGTCAGCCCGAAATGGAAGAAGGTATACGCATTATCCCAGGTCGGCACGGTATCAATTTCATAAACGCGGCACATCGCGTAAACAAAACCGATACCCGCCAGCATGGTGACGATCAACCAGATTTTACCCAGTGCGCGCGGCATCTTGTTGAGCATCGCCAGCAGCCAGTAAATCCCGCCTAAGGCAAAGAAGAATGATCCGCTACCGATTTCATTGCTCAGCGGCGACGCACCCAGACGGTTAAGCGAATTGAATGCCCGCAGGGGCGATCCCAGATGCAGCACCGAGGCGATAAAGGCGACGGCCATCAGCACCCACAGGAAAAACATCGAGAAGTGGATCCGGCGGTACTCTTCCGGACTGCGTTGAGTCAGCAATGCAATGGCCAACACGATAAATGCGCCGACAACACATTGCCCCAGAACCGTAAAGACCATCAAAGGCCATTCATGCCATCCGTTTCCCATCTCAAACCTCCTTCGGATTAGCCAGATAACCCGTGGTATCGCCTACAGGACGGCAATTCGCATTGGGTTTGATGACGATGTTGGGGTGAGTAAAATGTGAAGCTGGCAAGGGGGCTACTTCGGCCAGCTCACCGTATTTCGCACGCAGTTCTTCAACAGGTGCCATATCCAATGCGCGCAGCGGGCAGGATTCAACACAAATCGGTTTTTTACCTTCAGCAACGCGCGCGTAGCATCCGTCACACTTGGTCATGTGGCCTTTGGCTTCATTGTATTGCGGTGCCCCATACGGACATGCCATGTGACAATAACGGCAGCCGATACAGACGTCTTCGTTTACGACCACAAAACCGTCTTCACGCTTATGCATCGCACCGCTTGGACAGACTTTGGTGCAGGCTGGATCCGCACAATGGTTGCAGGAAATGGACAGATAATAGGCGAACACATTCTGATGCCAGACATCTCCGTCTTTTTGCCAGTCGCCCCCGGCATATTCATAAATACGGCGGAAATTGACGTCCGGCGTTAAGTTTTTGAAGTCCTTGCATGCCAGCTCACAGGTTTTGCACCCTGTACAGCGGCTTGAGTCAATATAAAAGCCATATTGAGTTGTCATGTTTTACTCCGTTAAACCTTAGCCACTTGCACAAGGTTGGTGTGAGAGGGGTTACCTTTCGCCAGCGGTGAAGGTCTTTGAGAAGTCAGTACATTAATGCTGCCCGCCCGATCAATTTTTTTGCTATCAGGGGAATACCAGGCACCTTCGCCAAGCGCGACAACGCCCGGCATCATGCGTGGTGTCACTTTGGCGGCGATATGCACTTCCCCGCGATCATTAAAGATGCGGATCATGTCGCCGTTGGAGATACCACGTTGTGCGGCATCCAGCGGATTGATCCACATTTCCTGGCGGCAGGAGGCTTTGAGCACATCCACATTTCCATAAGTGGAGTGAGTGCGCGCTTTATAGTGGAAGCCCGTCAGTTGCAACGGATATTTACTGGCCAGCGGGTCGTCATAGTTTTCGAAACCTGCGGCATATACCGGTAAGGGATCAATCACATCTTCTTTAGAGAGTTCCCATTCAGCAGCAATTCTGGCCAGCTCAGCGGAGTAAATTTCGATTTTACCGGATGGCGTATTCAGCGGATTGACCACCGGATCTTCACGGAATGCTTTGTAAGCGACATGATGCAGGTCGGGATCACGTTTTTTGAATATGCCCTGTTTGCGGAAAGTGTCGAAATCAGGCAGTTCTGGCAGCGCCTCACGTGATTGCTGATAGAGATGACGTAACCATTCTTCCTGCGTACGGCCTTCGGTGAACTGTTGCTCTACGCCCATTCGGCGGGAAAGCTCACTGGTCATTTCATAGATGTTTTTGCACTGGAAGCGAGGTGTGATCACCTGATCGGCAAATATCACGTAATCCATGTTGCCGCATGAGGCATCGAGACAAAAATCCATCTGCTCTGAGGCCGTGCAGTCCGGCAGGATAATATCGGCGTATTTCGCCGATGAGGTCATGTGGTTATCAATCACCACAATCATTTCGCACTGTTTGTCATCCTGCAGAATGTCATGGGTGCGGTTGATATCAGAATGCTGATTAATGAGACAGTTACCGGCGTAGTTCCAGATAAACTTGATAGGCACATCCAGTTTATCCTTGCCACGCACGCCATCCTTCGTAGCGGTCATCTGTGTGCCACGTACAATCGCATCGGTCCACAGGAACATAGAAATACTGGTCTGAACCGGATTCTCCAGCGTCGGCATACGGACAAACGGGATCTCATAGGATCCTTCGCGGGCACCGGAATTGCCGCCATTAATGCCAACATTGCCGGTAATGATCGCCAGCATCGCGATCGCGCGGGTCGCAATTTCTCCGTTAGCGTGACGTTGCGGGCCCCAGCCCTGAGTGATAAATGCGGGTTTTGCCTGCCCGATTTCACGCCCCAGCTTGACGATTTTATCCACGGGAATACCGGTAATTTTTGCCGCCCATTCAGGCGTTTTCGCCACACCATCCGGCCCTTTTCCAAGGATATAGGCCTTATAATGCGCATTCTCAGGTACACCTGCCGGTAAAGTTTTTTCATCATAACCGACGCAATATTTATCCAGGAATGGCTGATCAACCAGATTTTCTGTGATCATGACATGCGCCAGTGCAGCAGCCAGAGCGCCATCTGTCCCCGGGCGGATCGGCACCCATTCATCTTCCCGTCCTGCACCGGTATCGGTATAGCGCGGATCAACAATAATCATGCGGGCGTTCGAACGCTGACGGGCCTGTTCAAGGTAATATGTCACCCCACCACCGCTCATGCGGGTTTCACCCGGGTTATTACCGAACAGCACCACCAGTTTGCTGTTTTCGATGTCGGAAGGGCTATTACCATCCGCCCAGCCGCCGTAGGTATAATTCAGGCCCGCAGCGATTTGCGCCGAACTGTAATCACCGTAATGATTCAGATAACCACCACAACAGTTCATCAGACGGGCGATCAGGGTCTTGCCTGGCGGCCATGAACGGGTCATCGTTCCACCCAGCGTACCTGTACCGTAATTCAGATAGATCGCTTCGTTACCATAGCGATGAATAATATCTTTGAGGCTGCCCGCCAGGGTATCAAACGCCTCATCCCAACTGATGGGCTTGAATTTTCCTTCACCACGTTTACCTACGCGTTTCATCGGATATTTCAGACGGTCGGGGTTATAAACGCGACGACGCATTGAGCGCCCGCGCAAGCAGGCACGAACCTGATGCAGCCCTTCATAATTGTCATCACCGGTATTATCGGTCTCGACATAGCGGATCTCGTTATCAGCGACATGCATTCGCAACGGACAGCGACTGCCACAGTTGACGGTACAGGCACTCCAGACGATTTTCTCATCCGCAGTTTGGGCCGGAGCCTGTAGTTTTTCCGCTCGTATTGATTTAAACGGCAACGATATACCGCCAACCGCAGCTGCCATACCGGCAAGTGTGGTTCCCTTAACCAGATCGCGGCGGCTGATCCCACCGGATGAATGGGTTTGACTGTTGTTTGAATCCGACATTACTGACTCCGTAACGTCCTTATCTGAAGGACAAAAATTTAACTACCCTGTCATCGGCCTGGCGCCTGGCAGGCCGCTTTTTTAGATTTTTTCTATTTGAATCAAATTAGTATGTTGAGGATTGCCTTTCGCCAACGGAGAAGGACGTTGGGTTGTCAGCGTATTCATACAGGCACCATGATCAATACGGTCACCACTCATATTGGCCTGATGCCATGCGCCCTGACCCATAGCCACAACGCCAGGCATGATGCGCGGGGTAACTTTAGCCGACACGCGCACTTCACCCCGGTCATTAAAGACTTTCACTTTGTCATCGTTTTCAATGCCACGGGTTTTGGCATCAATCGGGTTGATCCATACCTGCTGGCGGCAGGATGCCTGTAACACGTCGATGTTGCCGTATGTGGAATGGGTGCGGGCTTTGTAATGAAAACCGAACATTTGCAGCGGGAACTGACTGCGTTTCGGATCGTCCCAGCCTTCAAAGGTTGAGGCATATACCGGCAGCGGACTGATCGTTTCATCTTTTTGCAGTTCCCATTCGCCGGCAATTTTCGCCAGTGCAGAGGAATAAATTTCGATTTTACCGGAAGGGGTTTTCAACGGATTGGCATGAGGATCCTGACGGAATTTTTTATAAGCCACGAAATGTCCGGCCGGATCCCTGCGCTTATAAATTCCCATTTCGCGCAGTTCTTCATAAGCAGGTAATGCCGGATCTCTCGCCAGCATTTTGCCATACAGATATTGCAGCCATTCCCGCTGGGTACGCCCTTCCGTGAACTTGTTGTACACATCCGGGCCAAGACGACGAGCCACTTCGCTCATCATCTCGTAGATGCCTTTACGTTCAAACTTAGCGGACGTCGCAGGCTGGATGAAGATCAGATATCCCATATTCCCGGCATAGTCGTTGGGAATAATATCTTCCTGCTCAACAGTCATCAGATCCGGCAGCAGAATGTCGGCGTATTTTGCCGAGGAAGTCATGAAGTTTTCCAGCACAACGATCATCTCGCACTGCGCGTCGTCCTGGAGAATATCGTGGGTTTTATTGATGTCGGAATGTTGGTTGGTGATGGTGTTACCCGCATAGTTCCAGATGAACTTGACCGGCACATCCAGTTTGTCTTTGCCGCGAACACCATCTGCTTTAGCAGTCATCTGCGGGCCGCGCGCGATGGCATCAGTCCAGCTGAAACAGGAAATCTGTGTTTTTACCGGATTTTCCAGCACCGGCATACGTTCAATGGTAATGGTATAGGTGGATTCCCGCGCCCCGCTGTTGCCGCCATTAATGCCGACATTACCGGTTAAAATCGGCAGCATAGCAATAGCACGTGACGTCAGCTCGCCATTGGCCTGGCGCTGCGGGCCCCAGCCTTGAGAAATGTAGGCAGGTTTGGCCTGCCCGATTTCGCGGGCCAGTTTGATAATCCGGTCCGCCGGAATACCGGTAATCCGGGACGCCCATTCAGGTGTCTTTGCCGTCGCATCTTCGCCCTGACCGAGAATATAGGCTTTGTAGTGACTGTTAGCCGGTGCCTCCGCAGGCAAGGTTTTTTCGTCGTAGCCCACGCAATACGAATCAAGGAAGTCTTGATCGACCCTGTCCTCAGTGATCAGCACATGGGCAAGGCCTGCCACCAGTGCGGCATCCGTTCCCGGCCGGATAGGGATCCATTCGTCCTCCCGACCTGCGGCGGTATCGGTATAACGCGGGTCGATCACGATCATCCGGGCATTGGAACGCTGGCGCGCCTGTTCGAGATAGTACGTAATCCCGCCGCCGCTCATGCGCGTTTCCGCCGGATTATTACCGAAAAGGACGACCAGTTTACTGTTTTCAATATCTGACGTACTGTTACCGTCGTTGCTACCATAGGTATATGGCATAGCGCAGGCGATTTGCGCGGTACTGTAGGTGCCGTAATGACTGAGAAAACCACCATAGCAATTCATCAGACGCGCCACCAGCGAGGCGTAAGGAGAAGAACGGGTAATGTTGCCGCCTACCACGCCGGAGGTATAATTGATATACACGGCTTCATTGCCATATTTCGCAACAATACGCTGCAAATTACCGGCAATTTCATCAAAGGCTTCTTCCCAGCTGATGCGTTTGAACTTACCTTCACCGCGCTTACCGACGCGCTTCATTGGGTAATTCAGACGCTCAGGATGGTTTATCCTGCGACGGATAGAACGCCCGCGCAGGCAGGCGCGTACCTGATGATCGCCATAAATATCCTGCCCGGTATTATCCGTTTCAACCTGGTAAACTTCATCATCGCGCACGTGCAAACGTAGTGCACAGCGGCTGCCACAATTGACCGAGCAGGCGCCCCACACCACTTTATCTTCATGCTTTGGCTTCTCTGTCGCTTGCGCCAGTGCTTTACGGCTAAAAGGCAACGATACGCCACCCGCAGCAATGACCAGCCCGGCCAGTGTTGATGTCTTCATCAACCTCCGCCGGCTGATACCACTCTTTACCGTGGTAATTTCTGATTTGGTTTCTGACATATTCCGCTCCGGTAACGAGGCAATACCCACTCTGACTGCATGGATACTACTCAGCAGGAGGTATGAAACCTTGTCTGCTATCAAAAAAGCCGGGGTTGGATCAGGTGAAATGAGGATTTCTTAGCGTAGCGCACGTTTTTATGCATAAAAAAAGCGCCCTTAGGCGCTTTTTCGCTATATTAATGCATATATCACGGGCTTAACCGATATATTCTAAACCGCCCATGTATGGACGTAATACTTCCGGCACTTCAATACGGCCATCAGCTTGTTGATAGTTTTCCAACACCGCAACCAGTGTACGCCCCACAGCCAGACCAGAACCGTTCAGTGTATGAACCAGACGTGGTTTTTTGTCAGTTTTGTTGCGGCAACGCGCCTGCATACGGCGGGCCTGGAAATCGCCCATGTTTGAACATGAGGAAATTTCACGATAAGTGTCCTGCGCTGGCAGCCAAACTTCCAGGTCGTAGGTTTTGCAAGAGCCAAAGCCCATATCGCCGGTACACAGGAGAACTTTGCGGTATGGCAAATTCAGCAACTGTAGCACTTTTTCCGCATGACCGGTCAGTTCTTCCAGTGCATCCATTGAATCTTCAGGACGCACAATTTGCACCATTTCAACTTTGTCGAACTGGTGCATACGGATCAACCCGCGGGTATCACGGCCATAAGAGCCGGCTTCTGAACGGAAACAAGGGGTATGCGCCGTCATCTTCAGTGGCAGAGATTCTTCTTCAAGAATTTCATCACGAGTCAGGTTAGTCAGCGGCACTTCTGCCGTTGGGATCAGCGCATAATTGCTGCTGCCCGCTTCTTCACTCAGTGGTTTGGTATGGAACAGATCTTCGCCAAATTTTGGCAGCTGACCGGTACCAAACAGCGTTTCCTGATTGACCAGATACGGAACATACGTTTCCAGATAACCATGTTGTTCTGTGTGTAAGTCCAGCATGAACTGCGACAGCGCGCGATGCATACGGGCGATTTGCCCTTTCATCACCACAAAACGCGCACCCGTCAGTTTTACGGCCGCGGCAAAATCCAGACCGCCTGCCATTTCGCCCAACGATACGTGATCACGCACGGCGAAATCATACTGACGCGGCGTACCCCAGCGGCTGACTTCCTGGTTATCGTTCTCATCTTTACCGGCGGGCACAGAGTCATCAGGCATGTTTGGAATAGCAGAAGCGATATCGCGGATATCATTTTGCAATGCATCCAGTTCCGCTTTCGCGGCATCCAGCTTCTCACCCAGCGTATTCACTTCCAGACGCAGGGGTTCGATGTCTTCGCCACGGGCTTTTGCCTGACCGATAGATTTCGATCGGGAGTTACGTTCAGCCTGTAGAGTTTCCGTTTCTACCTGCAAGACTTTGCGGCGTTCTTCCTGAGAACGCAGCGTTTCCACATCGAGTTTAAAACCTCTGCGAGCGAGTTTTTCTGCAACTGCGTCTAGCTCATTACGCAGCAGATTGGGATCCAGCATGCTAATCCTGTACGTGTCGTTATTGAATGTTAATTTGACGATGCACACTGACTGAAACGACAGCGTGTCAAAGAGTTATCACGGATAACCTTACCGCAACGATAAAATTAGCGGTAGCGTTTTGTCGGGCTATTTTGATCTTGTTCGGCAAGCCATGCCAGCTTTTCGCCGATCTTGCCTTCAAGGCCGCGTGATGTCGGGTAATAATACTGCGTACGGGCCATTTGAGGCGGGAAATAATCTTCGCCCGCAGCATAGGCATTCGGTTCGTCGTGCGCATAACGATACTCGGCACCCAGCCCCATTTCTTTCATCAGCTTCGTCGGTGCATTACGTAAGTGTTCCGGTACATCGAAATCTGCCATTTCCCGGGCATCACGCATGGCTGATTTGAACGCCGTATAAACCGCATTACTTTTCGGAGCACAGGCCAGATATACGATAGCCTGCGCAATTGCACGCTCACCTTCAGCCGGACCCACACGAGTAAAACAATCCCAGGCAGCGAGGGCCACCTGCATGCCACGCGGATCCGCATTACCCACATCTTCTGACGCAATCGCCAGCAAACGTCGCGCCACGTACAGCGGGTCACCACCGGCAGTGATGATGCGGGCGTACCAGTAAAGCGCCGCATCAGGCGAAGAACCCCGTACTGATTTATGCAAAGCAGAGATTAAATCGTAAAAACGATCGCCTTTATTATCAAAGCGCGCACTGCGTTCACCGGCAATCTCAGTAAGCAATTCCGGCGTAAGTGTCCGGTAACCTTTGGCGTCGATTTCCGCCATATCAGCCATCATTTCAATGCTGTTCAGCGCACGGCGTGCATCGCCATTCACCAGCTCCGAAAGCATACGACGGGTTTCCGGCGGAACACGGATTTTCTCGTTGGCGTAACCGCGCTCCGCATTCGTCAATGCCTGATCAATCACTTTCTCGATATCTTCGGAGGTCAGTGATTTCAGCAAATACACACGGGCGCGAGACAGCAATGCGGAATTGAGTTCGAAAGAGGGGTTTTCGGTGGTCGCACCAATAAACGTGATGGTGCCATCTTCAATGTGCGGCAGGAATGCATCCTGCTGACTTTTGTTAAAGCGATGAACTTCGTCAACAAACAAAATGGTACGGCGTCCGGCATCGCGATTCTGCCGGGCACGTTCAATCGCTTCACGAATATCTTTGACGCCGGAGGTCACCGCCGATATCCGTTCGACGTCGGCGTCTGCATAGCGGCCAATCAGTTCTGCCAGCGTTGTTTTCCCGGTGCCCGGCGGACCCCATAGAATCATAGAATGCAATTGCCCTGCTTCAATCGCCCGTGGCAAAGGTTTGCCTGGCGCTAACAGATGCTGCTGTCCGATATATTCTGCAAGGGTAACTGGCCGCATCCTGGCGGCCAGTGGCTGGAATTCGTTTTGGGAAAAATCGAGTGACAGATTACTCAAACTAACCTCACTGACGCTGGTCGTCCACCGTCACACCCTGCGGCGGAGTAAATTTAAACTTGGCATCATCAACAGACGCATTTTGCTCGCCTTTCAATGTATAAGCACTTTTCTGCCCGTCCTGCTCAACGGCAGTGAAGCTTTTGATAGTGCCTGAAGGGGTCACGTTGATCGCGAATTGTTTCAGATTACCGGTCGCCGTTTTCGGCGTTAATTCGAAATCATCGCCTTTCTGCTTCACGTTGTATTTTGCCCAGTCACTGCTGTCATTACGCGTGATCAGCATAAACGGCGTGTTGCCTGTGGCATTTTTCAGCCAGGTCGCCGTGACCTGCTCAACGAACGGGTTGTAGAACCACAGGGTTTTACCATCGGAAACTAAAATGCTTTCATCTGGCGTGGTCATATGCCAGTTAAACAGGTTTGGACGTTTCACCCACAACTGACCTTCACCCTGCTGAACAGCTGCACCATCATCGCTGGTGACCGTCTGTGTAAAACTGGCATGGAAAGTATTAAGTTTACCCAGACGGGATTTAAGGTCACTGCTGGCATCCGCTAATACGGAAGCGGAGGTAAATGCGGTCAGTAAACACCCTACCATTAACAATTTTTTCATTCTTATTCTTACCTCAGAAATCCATAAACTTCAGACGATGCCTTTTACACAGGCAAAAGACGTATGGTGCGAACTCTATCCGAGGCGACGCCCAGAAGGTAGCTCAATCATCTGAAAAAACGTTGTTTTACGCTTCTTTGCACAAGGGTCGCATTCGCGACCCTTCTTAACAAAATACAGGCAGATCGGTACAGTTTTATTCGTGTGACGGCGGTGCCAGGACTTCACGGTTACCGTTATGGCCCGGCGTACTGACAATGCCCTGCGCTTCCATTTGCTCAACAATTCGCGCCGCACGGTTATAACCGATACGGAACTGACGCTGAACGCCGGAAATTGACGCACGACGTTTATCGACAACGAATGCAACAGCCTGATCAAACAGAGCATCAAGCTCTTCATCACCGTCCAGACCTAAACCGCCCCCTTCACCATCATCGCCACCGGAAACAATGCTTTCGATGTATTTTGGACGACCGCGCGCCTTCCAGTCCTGCACGACCGCGTGCACTTCCTGGTCACGGACAAAAGCCCCGTGAACACGAACCGGAATCGAGGAGTTGGGTGCCATATACAGCATATCACCCATCCCCAACAGGGATTCTGCGCCGCCCTGATCCAGGATAGTGCGGGAGTCAATTTTACTCGACACCGTAAAAGCAATACGGGTCGGAATATTGGCTTTAATCAGACCGGTAATGACGTCAACGGAAGGACGTTGCGTCGCCAGAACCAGGTGAATACCTGCCGCACGGGCTTTCTGAGCAAGACGCGCAATCAGCTCTTCCACTTTTTTACCGACGGTCATCATCAGGTCGGCAAACTCATCGACCATCACCACGATAAACGGTTCTTTCTGCAGATACGGCGGCTCCGCAACCATTCCGTCACCGGGCTTCCAGAATGGATCAGGAATCGGACGCCCCATTGCTTCCGCTTCCAGTACCCGCTCGTTGTAACCGGCAAGGTTACGCACACCCAGCGCCGACATCAGTTTATAGCGACGCTCCATTTCACCGACACACCAGCGCAGCGCATTGGCGGCATCTTTCATATCGGTCACGACTTCGGTCAGCAGATGCGGAATACCTTCATACACTGACAATTCGAGCATTTTCGGATCGATCATGATGAAGCGCACATCTTCCGGTTTGGACTTGTACAACATACTCAGGATCATGGCATTAACGCCGACGGACTTACCGGAACCGGTCGTACCGGCAACCAGCAAGTGAGGCATTTTCGCCAGATCGGCGATAACAGGTTCACCGGAAATATCTTTACCCAGGACAATCGTCAGGGGTGATGTACTTTCTTTAAATTTCGCACAGTCCAGCACTTCACGCAGATAGACGGTCTGGCGCTTTTTATTGGGTAACTCCAGGCCGACATACGGTTTGCCTGGGATCACTTCCACAACACGCACCGCAACTGCTGACAATGAGCGGGCAAGGTCACGCGAAAGGTTGGAAATACGTGCGGCTTTAACACCCGGCGCCAGATCCAGTTCAAAACGGGTGATCACCGGCCCGGGTAATTTCCCGACGACATCGGCTTTAATCCGGTAATCATTCAGGCGTGCTTCGATCAGATTGCCCATCTGTTCCAGCGCGAACTCATCCACCGGCTCCGCTTCAGCCGGAGGCGAAGTGAGCAAATCCAGCGATGGGAGCGGCGTGGTCGGTTTAATCAGCGGCTGCTCATTACGCATCAGGAACGGGTGGATCAAACTGTCCATATCCGGCTGTACCGATGGCGCAGACTGACGAGGAGCCTCATATTCCTGGGCATGCTGTACGGGCTCAGAGGCCGCAGCGCGCTGATAAGGTTGCTGCGCAAAAGCAGGTTGCGGTTCTTCTTCCGCTTGTGCCGGCAAGGTAAACAGCGGCTCAGAAGGCGTATCGTCAATCAGATCAGCCATTGGCGAGAAACTGAAGGCATCATGCTGGCTGAGCTTCATGGCCGCAGTGGCAAAATCATCCGCTGCAACAGCGGGTGATACAGCCTGGTGACTTTGTGAATGATGATGCTGAAGCACACCACTTTGCGGTTCGACATCCTGCTCATAACGGGCCTGCTCACGCGCCGCAAACGCATTGCGTAATTCGGCCTCCTGCAAGGCGGCGGCATCCGGTTCATCAGCAGGCTCTGCATCGCCATAACGCGCTTGCTGCTGAGCCGCAAAGGCTTGCTGCAATGCTGCTTCCTGCATGGCTTCCTCGTCAGCCTGCGCCAGAGAGTCGTTATGCCATACGCTTTGTTCGGCATCCCGTTGCGTCGTCGCTGACTGCGCCTGTTCCTGCTGCTCTGCCATACGCTGGGAAGGAAGTTTAATGCCATATGAGGCCAGCTCACGGCGCGTAGGTATACGCACCGGATTAGGACGTGGTAACTCAGGGCCAAAGCCTTTTTTCACCTGCGGATTTTCATCGCTCACCGCACTGAAAGCCGGCATAAAGGTGTTACCCACAGAAGATGCCGCTGACTGTCCTGCCTGCGCAAGACCAGTCGCCAGTGCTGCGGTGGCCGCCACGCTGGCTGCCTGACCGGCATCAGGCACCGCTGAACTGAAATCAAACGGAGAACGGGAATGTTCCACTGCCGTTTGCCAGTTGCCCAGGCTCGGCCCATCGTCCTCTCTGCGCTCAACGGGCGCGGGTGAAGGGGATTGCTGAACGGGTTGCGGATGGCGCGGTACCGGTGTTTCTTCCGGGATCTCGAAATTGTATAACGGCGGAGTAGCTGCAGCCGGTGCCGGCGGCGGTGCAATATTAGCAACCGGCGGTTCAGCGGCATAAGGATCGGCTGCCGGTGCCGGGCTCACAACCGCTGCAGGTTCAGCTTCCGCCGGGCTGGCTACCGAAGACACCTGAGCAGCAGGCTCATTCACGGAAGGTGCAGAAAACAGCACATCATCTTCATCGGCTTCAGCAGCAACCGCCGATGCTGTGACAACGCTTGCCGCAGCGACGGCAGGCGCAACTTTAGCGACAGGTTTTGCGTCGTCTTCCAGTAGCGGATCGTCATGCTCGTCGTAATCATAATCTTCATCGCGACGGGAGCGGTTGGTCACGATATTCGTCACACCCAGCACTGCGCCGCCGATCTTTTCAGCGATGGTCAGCCAGGACCAGCCGGTAAATAAAGTCAGACCGGCAGCCCAGACGCACAGCAGAACCAGGGTCGCCCCCACGTTATTGAAGTACGGGGTCATCGCGGTACTGAGCAAACTGCCGATTACACCGCCGGAAGCGAAGTAATACAGGTCATCAATATTGACGGCCGCAAGACCACAAGACGTGACAATGAGCGCCAGCGTGCCAATAAGGCGCAGCGAAAGGGCAAAATAATCGACGAAATCCTGTCTATCCCGCTGACGGAAAGCCGCCCAACAGAGACACAGAATAATAGGGGGTATCGCGTAGCCAAATACGCCAAAGATGAAGAACAGCGTGTCGGCCATCCATGCACCTACACCTCCACCCCAGTTATGAATTGGCCCATGCCAGGCGGTCTGAGACCAACTGGGATCAGAGGGGTTAAAACTCACCAATGCTGCCATTAAATAAGCAGCAAAAATCGCCACCACAACCAGCAAAGCCTCCAGCAGACGGCGGCCATTGCTCAGTTTTTTTAGGGTAACTTCTTTATCTTCTGTATATTCCTGGCTCAAGAAAGGCTCTCCAGGTTCCTGTGAACTGAGAAAAAGCAACAGCGCCGAGACTCCCCGGCGCCATAGCTGTATAGATACACAGGAGTGTAGCTAAAATGACAAGGTTTTGCACCAGAACAATTACCGGGTCTTAATGACCAGGCGATTTGTCTGCTTCACTTCTTCCATCACCACGTAGGTGCGGGTGTCGTTAACACCAGGCAGACGAAGTAAAGTCTCACCTAAGAGCTTACGGTAAGCAGACATATCAGGTACGCGGGTTTTCAACAAATAGTCGAAATCCCCTGAAACCAGATGACACTCCTGAATATCTTCGAGTTTTTGCACTGCCGCATTGAACTGCTCAAACACATCCGGCGCGCCGCGATTGAGGGTAATTTCAACAAATACCAGCAACGAGGCATCCAGATAATGCGGGTTGAGCAATGCAGTATAACCATTGATGAAGCCCTGACGTTCCAGACGACGAACGCGCTCCAGACATGGAGTTGGAGATAATCCCACACGTTTGGAAAGCTCGACGTTTGAAATCCGGCCATCCTTCTGCAATTCATTGAGGATGTTACGGTCAATACGGTCGAGATCTTTTCCCGGACGCTTTTTATTGTCTACCATTATTATTGTCTCTCTGCTGTCCTTCCCTGCACCTGCCATACCCCAGCCAACTTCAATGTCTAAGGGTTGTCCCAAGCGAAGACCCGATGATTAAGGTTTACGCATCCAAAAGCCGCGTTGATCCCCTGTCAAAAGGAACACGGCCGTAAAGCGGATACTCAAAAGAAATAACCCTGCGAAATTAATAGGTTGTCAACAAACAACCTGATTCACTCATCCCTGCTGCAACCGAAAAGCCAAAAAACAAGACCGGAACAGGTCCGGTAGCAGCCAATGGCATAAATTCAAGTCACAGACAGGCAGTTAATTTCTCCTTCCCCTGATGTTTTCGCAAATGCACAGCGGATTGTCAAAGTAAAAGAAGCAAAATCAGAAGAACGTGCCAGATTGAAAAGCTGGTACCCCCTTTTTAGCTATCTTTTCTCTTTGAACAATAACAACGCATCTCACGCGTTATTTCTGCAAAATCCCTACAAAGCGTCCTGAATTATGCCCGAATTAACACGTTTTGATGAGCAACGTTCATCACATATGATCGTCAGAATGGTTGTTTTTCATCCTATCCATCAAACAGTTACCTGCTTCATCGATATTGACGAAACTCTTTTTACGCGGGTTGCACAATAAAAACTATCAGACAAATCGTTAACAACATCTGAGTTTGCTTTTTTTACTGCGCCGTTTTCCCTACAATCGGTTTATCGCTTGTCGCCATCGCGGAGATGAATTACGCATGAGTACGGTTAAACACAGTAAATTATTGATTTTGGGCTCCGGTCCGGCGGGTTATACCGCAGCGGTTTATGCCGCGCGTGCAAACCTCAATCCGGTATTAATTACCGGGGTGGAAAAAGGTGGGCAGTTGACTACCACCACCGAAGTGGAAAACTGGCCGGGTGATCCGGAAGGTCTGACCGGTCCGGGCTTAATGGAACGTATGCACGAGCATGCCACCAAATTTAATACTGAGATCATTTTCGACCACATCAATAAAGTCGATTTGCAGAATCGTCCGTTCCGTTTGACCGGTGACAGTGGCGAATACACCTGTGACGCGCTGATTATCGCTACCGGCGCCTCGGCACGTTATATCGGCCTGCCTTCCGAAGAAGCGTTCAAAGGTCGCGGCGTCTCAGCCTGTGCAACCTGTGACGGGTTTTTCTACCGCAACCAGAAAGTCGCGGTTGTCGGCGGCGGCAATACCGCTGTCGAAGAAGCCCTTTATCTGGCAAACATTGCCTCTGAAGTGCATCTGATTCACCGTCGTGACAGCTTCCGTGCAGAAAAAATTCTGGTAGACCGCCTCAATGACAAAGTGGCCAGCGGTAATATCGTTCTGCATACCCACAAGACCCTCAATGAAGTGGTTGGCGATCAGATGGGTGTAACGGGCGCGAGCCTGCTTGATGTACGCACTGACGAGAAATCGCAAGTGGATGTGGCAGGCGTGTTCATCGCTATCGGCCACAGCCCGAATACCGGCATTTTTGAAGGCCAGCTGGAACTGAAAGATGGCTACATCAAAGTGCAGTCCGGCTCGCATGGCAATGCCACCCAGACCAGCATTCCGGGCGTCTTCGCCGCGGGTGACGTGATGGACCACATCTATCGCCAGGCGATCACTTCCGCCGGAACCGGTTGTATGGCCGCACTGGATGCAGAACGCTATCTGGACGGTTTATCCCAGGCACCGGATTTATAATTACGCCTGCGGCGAGTTATCGGACGAAGAGTCCACACAAAGAGTAACGAATAAGGCGGCTTAATTGCCGCCTTATTGTTTTCAGTGTTGAGCCAAGCATGTAACATGAGCGCCCTCCCATCCGGATTGCTGCACAGACTGATGCCTGATGAATAAAACACGACAACAAGAACTTATCCGCTGGTTAAAACAACAAAGCTCACGCGCCAAAGGCTGGATACGTCTGTCTATGATGCTGGGTTTACTTTCCGGTTTGCTGATCCTCGCGCAGGCGTGGCTGATGGCCGGATTACTGCACAGCCTGATCATTGAGCACACCCCGCGAGATGCCTTGCTGCAAAGTTTCCTGTTAATGGCGCTGACGTTTGTTCTGCGCGCTGTCGTCACCTGGCTGCGTGAACAGGTGGGTTTTATTTGCGGACGGGTGATACGCCAGGAAATGCGCAAGCGGGTACTCGACCGTCTGGAAAAACTCGGTCCTGCCTGGATCCATGGAAAACCGGCGGGCAGTTGGGCCAGCATCATTCTTGAGCAAATCGAAGATATGCAGGATTACTATTCCCGCTACCTGCCGCAGATTGCCCTGGCAGGTATCATCCCTCTGCTTATTTTGGTCAGCGTCTTCCCGGTTAACTGGGCTGCCGGGCTGATACTGCTGGTGACCGCCCCGCTTATTCCGCTGTTTATGGCATTGGTCGGGATGGGTGCAGCGGAGGCGAACCGACGTAACTTTGTGGCGCTGGCACGTCTGAGCGGGAATTTTTTAGACAGCCTGCGCGGCCTCGATACGCTTCGTCTTTTCCATCGCGGCACAGCGGAAATCGATCAGATCAAACGTTCAACTGAAAACTTTCGTGCCCGCACGATGGACGTCCTGCGCCTGGCCTTTTTATCCTCCGCTGTGCTGGAATTCTTCGCGTCTATTTCCATCGCCGTTGTTGCGGTTTACTTCGGTTTCTCCTATCTCGGTGAGCTCAATTTCGGCAGCTACGGTACCCCTGTTACCCTGTTCGCCGGTTTCCTGGTGCTGATACTCGCCCCTGAGTTTTTCCAGCCTCTGCGTGATCTGGGCGCGTTTTATCACGCGAAAGCGCAAGCTGTGGGGGCTGCCGAAAGTCTCGTCACCTTCCTCAGTGCAGAAAGTGCTGATATGGGGGACGGCGAGCAACACTGGCCAGCCGGACAGGCAGTGTCACTGGAAGCCCGCGACGTTATTATTCAGTCGCCGCAAGGTAAAACGCTGGCCGGTCCGTTAACATTTAATGTTCAGGCCGGGCAGCGTATCGCGATCGTCGGCCTGAGCGGTGCAGGTAAAAGTTCGTTGCTCAACGCCTTGCTGGGCTTCCTGCCCTATCAGGGTTCCGTTACCGTCAGCGGCATTGAATTGCAATCATTACGTAAAGAAGAATGGCGTAAACAGCTAAGCTGGGTCGGCCAGAATCCGCACCTGCCGGAACTTACCCTGCGCGCCAATATCCTCCTCAGTCAGCCGGATGTCAGCCACGAGCAGCTTCAGTCCGCCATCGACCGTGCCTATGTGAACGAATTCCTGCCGCTCTTACCACAGGGGCTGGAAACCGAACTGGGCGACAGCGCGGCGCGGTTATCCATCGGCCAGGCTCAGCGTGTCGCCGTTGCCCGCGCCCTGCTCTGTCCGTGCCGTTTGCTGCTGCTCGATGAACCCACGGCCAGTCTTGACGCGCACAGCGAAAAGCGTGTGATGAATGCGCTGAACGACGCGTCAAAAGCACAAACCTCCCTGCTGGTCACACATCAACTGGAAGATACGCGTGACTACGATGAAATCTGGGTGATGGATAAAGGCCTGATCGCTGAGCGCGGCACCTTCGCGCAACTGGTGGCTCAGAACGGTTTATTCGCCCGTCTGCTTTCCCGGCGGAATAAGGAGCTGTAATCATGAAAACCCTTCTGCCTTATCTCGCCCTGTACCGCCGCCACGGGTTCCGTTTGTCACTGGGCGTCATTCTGGCTATCGTCACCTTACTGGCGAGCATCGGCCTGCTGACGCTTTCCGGCTGGTTCCTGGCGGCCTCTGCGGTGGCCGGTATCGCCGGTTTATACAGCTTCAACTACATGCTTCCCGCCGCCGGTGTACGGGGTGCCGCCATATTTCGTACCGCAGGTCGCTACGCCGAACGTCTGGTCAGTCACGACGCGACCTTCCGCGTGCTGGCGCATTTGCGGGTGTTCACTTTCACAAAAATCATGCCGTTGTCGCCGGGCGGCATTGCGCATTTCCGTCAGGCAGATCTGCTCAACCGTCTGGTCGCTGATGTCGATACGCTCGATCACTTATACCTTCGGGTAATATCTCCGCTGGTAAGTGCACTGGTTATCATCATCCTTGTGACAGCGGGCCTGAGTTTCCTTGACCTGAAGCTGGCGCTGACGCTGGGTGGGATTATGCTGGTGCTGATGCTGATCCTGCCGGTGATTTTCTATCGTGCAGGAAAACCCGCAGGCCGCGAACTGACGGCGCTGCGCAGTGACTACCGGATGCAACTGGCTTCGTGGTTACAGGGGCAGTCTGAACTGGTGGTTTTCGGCGCTCAGCCACGTTTCCGCCAGCAACTCAATGATATCGAACAGCGATGGATGTTGCGCCAGCAACAGCAGGCAAAACTTACCGGTTTATCGCAGGCTATGGTGATTGCGGCGGCCGGTCTGACTGTCACACTGATGCTGTGGCTGGCGGCAGGAGGCATCAGTGAATTTCCGCAACCGGGCGCGCTGATTGCACTGTTTGTCTTCACCCCGCTGGCGGCATTCGAAGCGCTGGGACCTGTAGCCGCCGCATTCCAGCATCTCGGTCAGGTTATCGCCTCAGCTCAGCGTGTCAGCCAGATCATCGATCAGCCTGCCGATGTGACCTTCCCGTCACAAGGCCCGCTGGCTGGTGAACAGATCAGCCTGTCGCTGAAAAAGGTGAATTTCACTTATCCTGGTCAGCCTTTGCCGGTTCTCAAAAATATTACGCTGGATATCCGCGCCGGTGAGCATATCGCCCTGCTCGGCCAGACCGGTTGTGGTAAATCCACCCTGCTGCAATTGCTGACCCGTGGCTGGGATATCAGCAGCGGGTCACTGGAAATCAACGGCCATGCCATTGAGGGCTACGACGAAGCCACGCTGCGCACAATGATCACGGTGGTCAGCCAGCGTGCGCATGTCTTTAATAACACGCTGCGTGAAAACCTGCGCCTGGCGGCACCGCAAAGCACCGATGAACAAATTGCGGACGCGTTGAGACAGGTTGATTTACATAAACTTTTAGAAAACGAAGGTCTGAACGCCTGGCTCGGTGAAGGCGGACGTCAGCTTTCCGGCGGCGAACAGCGCCGGATCGGACTGGCCCGTGCGTTATTGCATAATGCACCCCTCTGGTTGCTGGATGAACCGACGGAAGGGCTGGATGCAGAAACAGAACAGCATATTTTGGCTCTGCTGCATAAACATTGTCAGAATAAGACGCTACTCTTAGTGACGCACCGTTTGCACGGTCTGGAAGCCCTCGACAGGATATGCGTAATGGAAGAGGGGCAGATTGTTGAACAAGGTGATCACCAGACGTTAGCCGCGGCACAAAGTCGTTATGCCAGATTCCTCGCCCGCGCCTGAGGTGGTTGTTTATGGTTTACGGCGGACCTGTCCGCCGGATAAGGAGATCTATGCGGTTAGTTAAGCTTGAGGCCAATTCAGTGAATTTCCCGGCGCCTGAAACTGCATTGCAGGAGCCGAATGGCCTGCTGGCTATCGGAGGCGATCTCACCGCCCCCCGTCTGCTTTCCGCTTATCAGCATGGCATTTTTCCCTGGTTCGAGCCCGGAGAGATGATCCTCTGGTGGTCGCCTGACCCGCGCGCGATTTTGGTTCCCGGAGAACGCCATGCCAGCCGCAGTCTGAAACGTTTTATGCGCAAGATGCCGTTCCGTTTCACCCTCAATCAGCAGTTTGAGCGGGTGATTCATGCCTGCGCCATGCAGCGTGAAGATGGCACCTGGATCGGGCCGCTGGTACAGCGCGGGTATCAGGAATTGCATGAAGCCGGGCGCGCGCACTCGGTAGAAGTCTGGGAAGGTGATGAGCTGGTTGGCGGTTTATATGGCGTTTCTGTTGGCAAATTATTTTGCGGCGAGTCGATGTTCAGCCGCCGGGAAAATGCCTCCAAATGCGCGCTTATGCTTTTTTGCCAACATTTTTCCCGCAATGGTGGAGAACTGATTGACTGTCAGGTGCTCAACCCTCACACTGCGTCGCTGGGTGCGAGAGAGATCCCCCGCCGCCAATTTTTGCAGCAGTTATCCGAACTTTCACAACATGCGTTAGCGCCGGATTGCTGGTTGCCACAAGACTTATCCCCACATGATGAAGACCTGCCGGTGTTCCCGAAGGATAGGGAATAGGTGCGGTCATGGACCATACTTCTTTACATAATGTGGGTTTTTCGGCATTATCTTGCCGGTTAAAAACTATGGTAGTTAGACCTAGAGGATTCGATGGCCAAAGAAGACAACATTGAAATGCAAGGCACCGTACTTGATACGCTGCCAAACACTATGTTCCGCGTAGAATTAGAAAACGGACACGTAGTTACCGCTCACATCTCCGGTAAAATGCGTAAGAACTACATCCGCATCCTGACGGGCGACAAAGTCACTGTAGAGCTGACCCCGTACGACCTGAGCAAAGGCCGCATTGTCTTCCGTAGCCGTTAATAAGCGGCTCACTCATCGCTGATTTTCCGGCGATACCTGAGGATACCCTCTTCGCCCTTCCTGCTGTTGCAAGGGCGTTTTGTGGTATCCGCAATCCGGCATTTTGTTCCATTATCCTTTCTGAAATCCCTCACTAATTACTGCAATTAAACACAGAGTTTCAGAAAGAAAAAAGGCGATGTTTTCACATCGCCTTTTGTTTTTTCATGCTTTATGAAAAATTAATGCACCGCACCTTCCGGTTTTTTCTTCTGCGCACTCATGAAGTGATAAGTGAGCTTGTCAGCAGCCTTATCCAGTGCAACCGAGACGGAACCCCCGTCTACCAGTGAGCCAAACAGCAGCTCGTTGGCGAGTGGTTTTTTCAGGTTTTCCTGAACGGTACGGGTCATCGGACGTGCACCCATCGCACGGTCGTAGCCTTTCACTGTCAGCCAGTCGCGAGCCTCGTCACTGACTTCCAGAGAAACGCCTTTCGCATCCAGCTGCGCCTGCAGTTCGACGATAAATTTGTCGACAACCTGCTGGATAACTTCCGTAGACAGATGGTTGAACCAGATCACATTGTCCAGACGGTTACGGAATTCCGGCGTAAAGGTCCGTTTGATCTCTTCCATCGCATCCGGGCTGTTATCCTGATGCACCAGACCAATCGATTTACGTTCCGTTTCGCGAACACCGGCGTTAGTGGTCATCACCAGGATCACGTTACGGAAATCTGCTTTACGGCCGTTGTTATCGGTCAGCGTACCGTTGTCCATGACCTGCAGCAGCAGGTTGAAGACATCCGGGTGTGCCTTCTCGATTTCATCGAGCAGCACGACGGCGTGAGGATGTTTAATCACCGCATCCGTGAGCAAACCGCCCTGATCAAAACCAACATAGCCCGGAGGTGCACCGATCAAACGGCTGACCGTATGACGTTCCATGTATTCAGACATATCAAAACGCAACAGTTCGATATCCAGCGCTTTCGCCAGCTGAACGGTCACTTCGGTTTTCCCTACACCCGTCGGACCGGCGAAAAGGAATGAACCGACAGGCTTATGATCCTGACCCAGACCGGCACGACTCATCTTGATGGCTTCAGTCAATGCTTCGATGGCCGGATCCTGTCCGAAGACCAGCATTTTCAGACGGTCGCCCAGGTTTTTCAGCACATCACGGTCGGTTGCAGACACCGTTTTTTCAGGGATACGGGCAATACGTGCCACGACGCTTTCAATATCGCTGACATTGACGGTTTTCTTGCGCTTGCTGACCGGCATTAACCGGCTGCGTGCGCCTGCTTCGTCAATCACGTCGATGGCTTTGTCCGGCAGGTGGCGGTCATTAATGTATTTAACCGACAGCTCAACCGCCGCACGCACCGCTTTCGCGGTATAACGCACATCGTGATGCGCTTCGTATTTGGTTTTCAGGCCGTTAATGATCTGGACGGTTTCTTCAACGCTTGGCTCAGTAATATCAATTTTCTGGAAACGACGCGCCAGGGCACGGTCCTTTTCAAAAATATTGCTGAACTCCTGATAAGTTGTCGAACCGATCACCCGGATTTTACCGCTCGACAGCAACGGTTTAATGAGGTTTGCCGCATCCACCTGACCACCGGACGCCGCACCGGCACCAATAATCGTGTGGATTTCATCAATAAACAGAATGCTGTTCTTATCCTGCTCCAGCTGTTTGAGCAGAGATTTGAAACGTTTTTCGAAATCGCCGCGGTATTTCGTTCCCGCCAGCAACGAACCAATATCCAGAGAATACAGGGTACAATCGGCCATGACTTCAGGCACATCGCCCTGCTCGATTCGCCATGCCAGCCCTTCAGCAATGGCTGTTTTGCCAACGCCGGATTCACCCACCAGCAGCGGGTTATTTTTACGACGACGGCAGAGCACCTGAATGGCGCGCTCCAGTTCTTTATCACGGCCAATCAGCGGATCGATACCACCTACACGCGCTAACTGGTTAAGATTAGTGGTGAAGTTCTCCATACGATCTTCCCCTGCCGACTGTTCTTCGTTAACTGGGTTTTCCGCATTGTTTTGCGCCTGGCTGCCCGATTCATCTTTACGGGTACCGTGCGAGATAAAGTTCACCACATCAAGGCGGCTGACATCATGTTTGCGCAGTAAGTAGGCTGCCTGAGATTCCTGCTCGCTGAAAATTGCGACCAGAACGTTGGCGCCGGACACTTCACTGCGGCCAGAAGATTGCACGTGGAATACCGCACGTTGCAGAACGCGCTGGAAACTCAGCGTAGGCTGGGTGTCACGTTCTTCTTCACTGGCAGGTAAGGTAGGTGTGGTTTGCTCGATGAAGGCTTCCAGTTCCTGGCGCAGGGCCACTAAATCCACTGTACAAGCTTCAAGCGCTTCACGGGCAGCAGGGTTGCTGAGCAGTGCCAGCAACAGGTGCTCCACGGTCATAAACTCATGCCGGTGCTCACGGGCTCTTGCGAAAGCCATGTTGAGACTGAGTTCAAGTTCTTGATTGAGCATAGGCACCTCCCAAATAGATTGCCTTAATCAGGCTTTTTCCAGCGTACACAGCAACGGATGCTCATTCTCCTTGGCGTACTCATTTACGTGTGCGACCTTGGTTTCCGCGACTTCGGCGGTATAAACGCCGCATATCGCTTTACCTCTGTAGTGCACCTGGAGCATCAGTTGCGTTGCACGTTCAATATCATAAGAAAAGAACTTTTGCAGAACGTCAATCACAAATTCCATTGGAGTGTAATCGTCGTTGTTTAATATAACTTTATACATAGATGGCGGTTTTACCTCATCCTTTTGCTTATCCGCCGCCAAATGTTCGAAATTTAACCAGTCTTGATTGTTACCCATTGCCTGTTCATCACCTGTGAAGATCGTATTGGAAGCCAAATACATAAACGGGAAGGCCTTCTGCAGAGCCTCACGCTGTTATTCCTGTATTTTACCATCTCTGGCCTCACCTTGCCGCTGCACAAAATGTCTGCGTGCATCAGATAACGCTGGTCGAAAATTAACAAAATATGTCAATAGCGTTACCTGCTTCAAACTTTGGTTATCTGCTCCCCCGCCACAAATGCCGTTTCCTTGACGTCTAACTCTATTCCACTAGAGTGTAAATTCGTGAGCTGAACGGAGTTTAAGCCGGCCTGAACAGACGCTTATCCGCTGTGTTCCGGCCTTCGTGCTCACTCAACTGGCTTTATCTATTTACTACCAGACTAGTCATGAGAGGGATGTAGAAGCATGCAGACGGGTACTGTTAAATGGTTCAATAATGCTAAAGGCTTTGGCTTCATTTGCCCGCAAAATGGCGGTGAAGACATCTTCGCTCACTACTCCACTATCCAGATGGAGGGATACCGGACACTGAAGGCCGGCCAGCAGGTCAATTTCGACGTTCATGAAGGCCCAAAGGGGAATCATGCCAGTCTCATTATCCCGGTGGAAAGTGAAGCGGTCGCCTGACCGGTTCAGCATCACGCATCAGATAACGCTTCAACTGCAAATGCCGGTCAATCACTGACTGGCATTTTCATTTATGGGGGAGAATGCTTCCGGCTTCAAGCCCTCAGCGTGAAAAAAAGTACATTTTTTAGACACCAATTGCTAAGACATGACATATAACGAAGTAAGTCTAAACATAATCTCAACAAATCACGTTCTATTTCTCCCTAATTCACGCCGTTGTACACCCGTTTATTCTTGGCCTGATGAAATAGCCACTACAAAACTCTGGCTTATAACAACAGGTATTTCCATGACTACTTTCGGCTACCCTTCCGTAGAAAAGGCGCCACTTTCCGGCCTTCAGTTAATGAAAGCATTGCTCTCCCGTCAGATAACGCCCGGGCCGTCATGGGAATTACCGCGCTATCGCTTAAAATTCCTTTTCCGCACGCTGATCAATCCGTACAGAACGTTCGGATTACTCAGTTACCTGGCACAACACCCGCAGCGCGACGAGATCCTGACCGCGATGCCAGGCCTGCCGTGTAAATTACACCGGGTATATCAGGCAGCAAATATCACGCAGGAACAGGCAATGAAACGTATCACCGATCATTACGATATGATTGGCCACTGTCTGCCTGAAGCGATTAATCATGGCTATCTGAATAAAAAAACGATGGCCATTGCCACGGTGACCGGCAAAGAAGGACAGCATTTTTCTGTCACTTTTAATGCCATCAGCCGTTTGGATAAAGAAGGGGAAGCCACGCTGACCTTTAATAATCCTCAGGGTGAACCGATTGCGATTGTGACGTTCTCGTTTATCAACTATCAGGACCGTCCGACGCTGTTCATCGGTGCATTGCAGGGACCCCGCGCGCATGTCGATCATCAGGAAATTCAGATTGCGACCAAAGCCTGCCACGGCTTATTCCCTAAACGCCTGGTGATTGAAGCACTGACCACCCTTGCGGATGTGACTGGCATGAAGCAAATCATCGCGGTGGGTAATCACACCCATATCTATGAAAATCCGCGTTACAAAAAACGCAAAGGAATGGTGTTTGCCGATTACGACAGTTTCTGGGAAACCCTGGACGCCAAACCGGGCGATGATGGCTACTTCCACTTACCGTCGCAAATTGCCCACCGCCCGCTGGAAGAAATTGCCAGTAAACGACGCTCGGAATACCGTCGCCGTTACCAGCTGTTAGACGATCTGGAAACGCAGATCCGTCAAACTTTCTCCGGCGGTCATGGTCATCCGGTGCTGACTGAAAACAGCCAGGCTGCTTAATCTGCCCTGCCGCGTGCCAGCCATGCCACGCGGGAAAACATTTGCCGCAACAGCGCAGGGATCGACGAGGTTCCCCTCAGTGACGCCGCAAGTGCCACATCAATCGCCAGATCCGGTTTCGAACTGCGGTGAATCGCTTTATCGATAATTCTTCTCGGCGACATCGGCACATTGGCCGGTATCGCCGCATTTTTGCGATAAACGTCTTCGAAACCGTCACGATACAGGAAATGTTCGATGTCCTGAGTGGGTAACGCTGTCAGACGGTAACGCAGCGTATCGTCGTGGTTTTCGACATTAGCAATCACAGTTGCCGCATATTTGCGCCCTGCCTCGTCACCGTCGACCAGCGCATGCCATTCAATACCCATGTGCCGGGCAAAGCGTAGCAAAGGCTTCAGGCCGCACTGCGCAAACTCGATAACCTTGATCCCTTCCGATTCAAAATGATAGCCACACTGGCGCGCCAGCTGATTCAGCAGCCAGACTTCGGTTTCGCCTTCCACCAGCAACCAGCACCGGGCGAATAACGACGAGGGGCGGTTAAAGCGGATATGGAAAGCGATGCGGCGGCTGTCTTCCATGCTTAACCCTTCCGGCCCGATGGCGTAAGCCGCGACGCGACCGGACTCACGCACCAGCCGGCATATTTGCTCAACCGGCACCAGCGACAGCAAATCACCGGAATTGGTCGTGGTAATGCGTTGCAATGGCAACTGATCCAGTAATCCCCAGGCCACTGACAACATGATCGGATGCAAACGGGTTTCGGGGTCTTCAATGAGTAACAGCGGCCGTGCATCCGGGTGCAGTACCACCGAGCCTTTGGCCTGTAATAATGTCGAGAACATGCCAAGCAACATCACCCGCATACTGCGGCTGTTGGGTTCGGCAATCATACGATTGATGTTATCCAGTGAACGCCAGGCACGGCGGCTCTCCGCGCGGCCATGACGCTTTTGCTGCCACGGCGCGCTGCTGGAAGTGCCCTGCTCGGCAAAATAATGCTCCAGCAACTGTCGCATCGCCGAAAGGCCGCTGCGCAGCTCGCTGTTTTTCAGGGTCTGCGGACTGTGAACCAACTCGCGCGTCAGTTCATCCAGCTGTTTTGCCAGTTCTTCATTATTGGCTGCCAGCCTTGGTGCCAGTGTTTCACTGCGCAGGCGACGGATAAAGCGGGCATCGCGTAAACGTAATACCGGATTCAGACGGATCAGCGCCTGCGCCAGCGGATCTATTGTCACCAGGTTTAAAGGCTGACCATTCGACGACAGGAAACTGCGCAGCGTCATCACACTGCCATCATCGTCCAGTTCACCTTCCAGCCGGTAATAAATACGGTTCAGTTTGTCAGCACATTTAACCCAGAGCGGTGACAGCGGATTAAAACGGGGCGACATGTGATGCCCGGCCTGATTCTCACAGAAGGTAAACACTACGTGCAGATACTGTGATTTAGATTCTTCTTCGCCCGCCGGGAAATAAAAATCCTCCTCCTTAAAGCAATACAGTTTGGGTTCGGGAGAAAGCAGCAAAGTTAACGCATCGAGCAGGCTGGATTTCCCCCAGGCATTCTCGCCGATTAACACCGTGTTGGTCAGAAAGGATTCGGCCTGCCCCTGATGAGAAGAACCGGTGATCGATGCGCCACGTTGCGCGGGCTGCGTCAGCGTCAAAGACAGGCGGTTAATCCCGCGAAAACCGACAATATCAATACGTTCCAGATACATCAGACGCCTCCTGTGCGCTCAAAGCTTTCCTGAGCATGGCGTTAAAAATTGGTTCAGGTCAAGCTCACAACGATATCTCTGTGTGCCAAAGCTGCTTTACAGTCAGATAACTTTTCGTTAGCGTGGCGGGCGGTATTTTCTGTACTGCGCTCTACTCACGGAACCTCACTTTTCAGGGACTTTTGCATCATGTACTCCGGGTTGTTAATTATTCTCCTGCCGCTGATTGCCGGCTATCTCATTCCGCTAAAAAACCGTGCCCTGTTGCATCTTGTAAACCAGTTACTGAGCTGGATGGTGTACGTCATCCTGTTCATTATGGGCGTCAGTCTGGCTTTCCTCGATAACCTCAGCGCGAATTTGGTACTGATTTTCAAATATGCCGCCGTCAGTTTCCTGTGCATCTTCGTGATGAACTATGCCGCGCTGTGGCTGCTGGAACGCCGCAGGCCCTGGAAAACACAGTATAAACAGGAAAAATTACCGTCCCGCATTCATATGGCGCTGGAATCACTGAAACTGTGCGGCGTGGTGGTCGGCGGTTTTGCCCTGGGTCTGACACAATGGCACTGGCTGACTTTCGCGTCGCAGGCCAGTGAAATTGCGCTGTTATTCCTGCTGGCACTGGTCGGTCTGCAACTGCGTAACAGCAGTATGACCCTGCGTCAGATTATCCTGAACCGGCGCGGCATGATGGTGGCGATAGTGGTGGCCCTCAGCGCACTGGCTGGCGGCGCTCTTGCCGCTCTGCTGTTGGGTTTACCACTGAAAACCGGGCTGGCCATCGCCTCCGGTTATGGCTGGTATTCGCTTTCCGGCATCGTCCTGACGGATTCTTTCGGACCGGTGATTGGCAGCGCGGCCTTCTTTAATGATCTGGCCCGCGAACTCTGCGCCATTATGCTGATCCCGACACTGGTGCGCCGCAGCCGTTCGACGGCACTTGGCTTGTGCGGCGCCACATCCATGGACTTTACCCTGCCGGTATTACAGCGCAGTGGCGGGCTGGATATGGTGCCTCCGGCCGTGGTACACGGATTTATCCTCAGCCTGATTGCCCCGGTCTTAATGGCCTTTTTCTCTGCCTGATCCCTGCCCGTCCCGTTGCCGTTGTGCAGCGGGAAACTCCCTCAAAAATTGCGATAAATCAACTCCGCATCACTTTGTCTTAAAAATCCCTTCAATTCTGTCTCAGCCGGTTCTAGGCTTGCATTAAAACAAGCATTTAAAATGCAACTTTAAAAGGACCTCCTTATGTTTTGTGTGCAATGTGAACAAACAGTCCGTACCCCGGCGGGCAATGGTTGCGCGTATGCGCAGGGTATGTGTGGCAAAACGGCAGAAACCTCTGATTTACAAGATTTACTGGTTGCGGTGTTAGAAGGGTTATCCGCCTGGGCACTGACCGCACGAGGCTATGGCATCATCGATGAAGAGATCGACAGCTTCGCGCCCCGCGCTTTTTTCTCCACACTGACCAATGTAAACTTCGATTCTGAGCGTATCGTCGGGTATGCCCGGGAAGCCATTCTTTACCGCGAATCGCTGGCTGTCCGCTGCCGTCTGACGGATCCGCAAGTCACCGTCAGTCACCCCCTAGCCTCACTGGAACTGGTCAGCAATAACCTCAGCGAGCTGCAACAACAGGCCGGGCAATTTGCGCTCAACGGTGACAAAGCGCAGATAGGCGATGACATTCACGGCCTGCGCATGCTGTGTCTGTATGGTCTGAAAGGTGCGGCCGCGTATATGGAGCACGCGCATGTTCTGGGTCAGTCCGATACCGCCCTTTACGCCGAATATCATCGTCTGATGGCCTGGCTGGGCACACAACCGTCGGACATGGGCGAACTGCTCGCAAACGCGATGGCTATCGGCAAAATGAACTTTGGCGTGATGGCCATTCTGGATAAAGGCGAAACCGACGCTTACGGACATCCGCAACCAACGGCAGTCAACGTCCGTCCGCTGGCAGGCAAAGCGATTCTGATTTCCGGTCACGACCTGAAAGATTTGCAGATGCTGCTTGAGCAAACTGCCGGCACCGGCATCAACATTTACACTCACGGCGAAATGTTGCCGGCGCACGGTTATCCCGAACTGAAAAAATTCCCGCATCTGGCCGGTAACTATGGCAGCGGCTGGCAAAATCAGCAGGTGGAATTTGCTAAATTCCCCGGTCCTGTCGTCATGACCTCAAACTGTATCATTGACCCGAACGTCGGCAATTATGGCGACCGGATCTGGACCCGCAGCATCGTCGGCTGGCCGGGCGTACAACATCTGGAAGGTGAAGACTTTGCACCGGTGATTGCGCAGGCGTTGCAGCTTGCGGGCTTCCGTTACAGCGAAATTGAGCAGGAAATTACCGTCGGCTTTGGCCGCCAGACATTACTCAGCGCGGCAGACACCGTGATTGATTTGGTTGCCGCCAAAAAACTGCGCCACATCTTCCTGATCGGCGGCTGTGACGGCAGCCGCGGTGAACGCAGCTACTTCACCGATCTGGCACGCAGCGTCCCCGAGGACTGCCTGATCATGACGCTGGCCTGTGGCAAATACCGCTTCAACAAACTGGATTTCGGTACACTTGAAGGCCTGCCTCGCCTGCTGGACGTCGGGCAGTGTAATGATGCTTATTCCGCCATTATTCTGGCCGTGAACCTGGCCGAGAAATTAGGCTGCGGCGTGAACGATTTGCCCCTGAGCCTGGTGCTGTCGTGGTTTGAACAAAAAGCGATCGTGATCCTGCTGACCCTCCTGTCACTGGGCGTAAAAAATATTGCCACCGGCCCGACAGCACCGGCCTTCCTTACCGAAAACCTGCTGACGATCCTGAATGAAAAATTTGGCCTGCGTGCAATTACCTCGGTTGAGCAGGATCTGAAAACCATGTTGCCGGAGTAAGCTGAAATGAATTTTCCCTTATTTCCCGATCAGCCGACCGCCTTGTGCCAGAACCGTATGCAGGTATATTCCGTCACGCAGGAAACGCCGGAGGTCCGCACGCTGTCGCTGATTAATCACGATGTGTATCCCTATCGTCCCGGCCAGTTTGCACTGGTGAATATTGGTCAGAGTGGCGACATACAGCGTGCCTACACGCTGTCCTCCACGCCGGGCAAGAGCCGTTTTATTCAACTGACGGTACGAAGCATTGAAGGCGGCGAAGGTTCGCAATGGCTGACACAGCAGATAAAAGCCGGTGATTATCTCTGGCTGAGCGATGCGCAGGGGGAATTTACCTGTGACACGGAACAGCCTTTATTACTGCTGGCGGCTGGCTGTGGCGTGACGCCGGTCATGTCGATTACACGCGATATTCTGGCGCATCATCCGGCACAAAGCGTAAAAGTTTTTTACAGCGTGCGCCGTCCGCAGGACATTATCTTTGCCGAAGAGTGGCAGCAACTGGCGGCTAAATATTCACAGCTGAACCTGACTATCCTGGCGGAACATGATGCCGCACCGGGGCACATCGCCGGGCGTCTGAGCAAGGACTTGCTGCACAGTCAGGTGCCGGATATCAATGAACGCCGGGTAATGATTTGTGGCCCTGCGCCTTATATGCAACTGGCCGGAGAATGGGCAAAAGCACTGGGTACCACGTCAGAAAATATCATTAAGGAACAGTTTCAGGCTGCGGAAACTGAAATATCGGCTGATCAGCAACTGACGCTGACCTGCCTGAAACCCTTACAGAATTACCGCGTACCGGTGGGCTCTGCTTTACTGGCTGCCATGGAACAGCATCATTTACCGGTGACCGCGGCCTGTCGTGCAGGTGTATGCGGCAGTTGTAAAACCCACATACTTTCCGGTGATTATCAGACGACCAGCCGCATGACGCTGACCGATGAGGAAGTCGCTCAGGGTTATGTGCTGGCCTGTAGCTGTCAGCTTCAGGGGGACGTCACCCTCGCCTGATCCCCGCACCTGCCGTCTGCCCGCACATGGCTTTTTACAGTCTGCTCGGGCAGATTTACAAATCTTCACCTCCCTCCTCTGTGTATTTTTGTATGGTTTAAGACTGAACATTCAAGGATGTAATCAGTGGACTATGCTTAATCCAGTCTTTTTTATGAAATTCACCGAGGGATATAAAGATGAAGCAGAGCGTAGCGTCATATCTGGCAAAAACTCTTGAAGCCGCAGGCGTAAAAAGGATCTGGGGCGTAACCGGCGATTCCCTGAACGGGCTAAGCGACAGTCTGAACCGCATGGGCACCATCGAATGGCTGGGCACGCGCCATGAAGAAGTGGCCGCCTTTGCCGCCGGTGCCGAAGCGCAAATTACCGGCGAACTGGCGGTTTGCGCCGGTTCCTGCGGGCCCGGTAACCTGCATCTGATCAACGGCCTGTTCGATTGCCATCGCAATCACGTCCCGGTGGTCGCCATTGCCGCACATATCCCGTCGAGTGAAATCGGCAGCGGTTACTTTCAGGAAACCCATCCCACCGAGTTATTCCGTGAATGCAGTCATTACTGCGAACTGATCAGTAATCCCGAGCAACTTCCTCAGGTACTGGCAATCGCCATGCGCAAAGCCATTCTTAACCGTGGTGTCTCAGTCATCGTATTACCGGGGGACGTGGCGCTCAGGCCTGCGCCGGAAGATGCCAAAGTCAGCTGGTATCCGCCCGTCTTGCCAAAAGTGACCCCGCAGCCGGCAGAACTGGAAAAGCTGGCCGGACTGCTGAACGGCGCAACCAACATTACGATGATGTGTGGCAGCGGCTGCGCAGGTGCGCACGACGAAGTGATTAAACTGGCGGAAACCCTGAAAGCGCCGGTGGTGCATGCCCTGCGCGGCAAAGAGCATATCGAGTGGGATAACCCGTACAGTGTTGGTATGACCGGGCTGATAGGTTTTTCTTCCGGTTATCATGCCATGCTTAATGCCGACACATTGATCCTGCTCGGCACGCAATTCCCGTATCGGGCGTTTTATCCGACCGATGCCAAAATCATCCAGATTGATATTAATCCGGGCAGTATCGGCGCACATTGCCATGTGGATATGGCGCTGGTCGGCGACATCAAATCGACCCTCACCGCACTGCTGCCGCAGTTACAGGTGAAAAATGAGCGCAAGTTCCTCGACAAGGCGCTCAGGCATTACGAAGAAGCCCGCAAAGACCTCGACGGGCTGGCGACGCCAAACGACAAGCAGCCGATCCACCCGCAATATCTTGCGCAGCAAATCAGTCGCTTCGCCGCTTCGGACGCGATTTTCACCTGCGACGTCGGCACGCCAACCGTCTGGGCCTGCCGTTACCTGCAAATGAACGGCCAGCGCCGCCTGCTCGGTTCGTTTAACCACGGCTCGATGGCCAATGCCATGCCGCAGGCGATTGGCGCACAGGCCATCGACCGTTCACGGCAAGTGGTTGCGCTGTGCGGTGACGGCGGCTTTGCGATGCTGATGGGCGATTTCCTGACGCTGGCACAGCAGAAACTGCCAGTGAAAATCATCATTTTCAACAACAGCGTACTGGGCTTTGTGGCAATGGAAATGAAATCCGGCGGTTACCTGACGGATGGTACCGAGCTGAAAAATCCGGATTTCGCCGCCATTGCCGAAGCCGCAGGCATCAAAGGCATTCGTGTCGAAAAAGCCTCAGACATCGACACCGCCCTGCAGGATGCGTTCGCTTACGAAGGACCGGTGCTGATTGATGTGATCACCGCCACTGAGGAACTGGCGATGCCACCGCAGATCAAATTTGAGCAGGCCAAAGGCTTCAGCCTGTACATGCTGCGCGCGGTGATCAGCGGTCGCGGCGACGAAGTGATTGAACTGGCAAAAACCAACTGGCTGCGATAACCCCGACAGGGCTATAGTGCATGATTAAATAATCATACCTGCCCCTTGAAGGGGCAATTACCAGAAGGAAGCCACGTTGATCGATTTACGCAGTGATACCGTAACCCGCCCCAGTGAAGCGATGCGTCAGGCTATGGCCCGCGCTGAAGTCGGCGATGATGTCTACGGCGATGACCCGACGGTCAACGCTTTGCAGGACATGGCAGCAAAACTGTGCGGTAAAGAAGCCGCGCTGTTTTTACCGACCGGTACGCAGGCCAATCTGGTGGCGTTACTGACGCATTGCCAGCGCGGTGAAGAATATATTGTGGGTCAGAAAGCCCACAACTATATGTACGAAGCGGGTGGCGCTGCGGTGCTTGGCAGCATTCAGCCGCAGCCTCTGGACATGGATGCTGACGGTTCTATCCCGCTGGATAAAGTCGCTGCCGCTATCAAACCGGATGATATTCATTTTGCCCGCACCCGCCTGCTCAGCCTGGAAAACACTCACAGTGGCAAAGTGCTTCCGCTGGATTACCTGCAAAAAGCATTCGCTTTCACCCGCGAAAAAGGGCTGGCACTGCATATCGACGGTGCGCGCATCATGAATGCGGCAGTGGCGCTTAACGTAGAATTGCGTGAGATAACCCAGTATTGCGACACCCTGACCATCTGCCTGTCGAAAGGTCTGGGTGCGCCGATTGGTTCCCTGCTGGTCGGCAGCAAAGAGTACATCGGGCGTGCGAACCGCTGGCGCAAAATGACCGGCGGCGGTATGCGCCAGTCCGGTATTCTGGCCGCAGCGGCGATTTACGCGCTGGAAAATAACGTTGCGCGTCTGAAAGATGACCACGACAATGCACAGTGGCTGGCACAGGAACTGCGTAAAATCGGCGTTGAAATCGCTGAGCCCGGTGCGCAAACCAATGTGTTATACATTAAACAAAGCGCGGAACTGGCAGCCCGAATGGGGCCATGGATGCAGGAACGCGGTGTGATCATCAGTGCGGGACCGGTCACACGGGTGCTGACGCATATCAATATCAGCCGTGAAGATCTGCAAAAAGTCGTGGCGCTGTGGCAGGAATTCCTGCGTCAGCACGCCTGACAGTCTGACCGGTTGGCGGCGATGCCTGCCCGGTATCGCCGTACTTTCTGCTTTATCTCCCTTACACTGACCGAGCAAATGGAAATGCCAATCACCACACACACTGGCCGGATCGTCGTTCTCGGTGCCAGCGGGTATATCGGACAACATCTGACGGCACATCTGAGCCGGCAAGGTTTTCAGGTCACAGCAGCCGCGCGTCGTATCGAATGGCTGCAACAGCAAAAATGGCCAAACGTGCGCTGCTGCTTCGCGGATGTCTATCAGAGTAAAACGCTGGCTGCCGCCTTCGAAGGCGCTGACGTACTGGTGTATCTGGTGCATGCCATGGCAGAAGATGATGATTTACTCGAAAAAGAACGGCAGGCGGCACAGCACACCCTTCTTGCACTGAAAGATTCCTCCATTAAGCACATTGTTTATCTCGGCTCGATGCAGCCCGAAGGTAACCATTCTGCGCACTTGCAGGCAAGAAAGCTGACGGGTGATTTACTGCGCATGAGCACGATCCCGGTGACAGAACTGCGTACCGGCATTGTGATTGGTGCGGGTTCTGCTGCCTTTGAAGTCATGCGTGACATGGTATACAACCTGCCGGTGCTGACACCGCCGCGCTGGGTTCGCTCGAAGTCCTCGCCTATCGCACTGGAAAATCTGCTTAATTACCTACAGGGGTTGGTAGCGCAGCCTGCCACAGAGAATCAGATTCTGGAGGCTGCAGGACCGGAATACCTCAGTTATCAGGCGCTGTTTAAACGCTTCATTGCGATGAGCGGTAAACGCCGCTGGCTGATCCCCGTTCCCCTGCCGACATCTTTTGTTTCGGTATATTTCCTCAGCCTGATCACCTCCGTTCCCACGTCGCTGGCAAAAGCGCTGATCCAGGGGCTGAACCACGATCTGCCCGCCGACAGTGAGAAACTGCAAAGGCTGATCCCGCAGACTCTGATCCCCATTGATGAGGCGATCCGCAGTACGCTGGAAAAAGAACAGCAACAAATCATGGATTCGCCGGACTGGGGATACGATCCTGACGCCCGCGCGCGCTGGCGGCCTGGCTACGGTTATTATCCGAAACAGGCGGGATTCACCCTGGAAACGTCGGCGTCAAAAGCTGCATTATGGAAAGTTATTCAGCAAACTGGGGGCGCTGAAGGGTATTTCTATGCCAACGGCTTGTGGAAAACGCGGGCACGGATCGACGATTTACTGGGCGGTGGCGTGACATACGGTCGCCCTGAACGGGATTTCCTGAAACCCGGCGATAAAATTGATGGCTGGAAAGTCATCGGGCTGAAACCGCAGCGGGAACTGGCGTTGTTATTTGGCATGAAGGCACCGGGAATCGGTCGTTTAACCTTCACGATTACCGACAACGGTGAAAGCCGCAGCCTGGATGTGCGTGCATGGTGGCATCCGGCGGGGTTCAGCGGACTGCTTTACTGGTTCAGTATGATGCCCGCTCATCAGTTTATTTTTCGTGGCATGGCAAAACGCATCGCCAGCCTTGCCCGGCAGAAAGACCGTTGCGGACGCTAAAGAGGGTCATTTAATCTGCTTTCAGACACAGCTTTCCCCCTTTCCCATTGCAACCCGCACAATTTCACGAAAGAATGGCACCCTTATTGCTCAGGGGTGCCAGAGCCCCTGACGCTGAAAACTATTTTTCTCTATTTTTGAAGGCATTGGCCTGTATATGAAGGTTTTGGTTACCGGTGCAAGTGGCGGTCTTGGACGAAATGCCGTTGAGTTTCTGCGAAATAAAGGCATCAAAGTCAGGGCGACAGGCCGTAATGCCGCCATGGGCTCGCTTTTGCAGAAAATGGGCGCAGAATTCATTCACGCCGATCTCACCACGCTGGTGTCTGCTCAGGCCAAAGCCCTGCTGGCAGACATCGATACCGTCTGGCACTGCTCAGGGCTGACGTCACCGTGGGGCAGTGAACAGGAATTCGAGCTGGCGAACGTGCGCGCCACACGACGTCTGGGCGAATGGTCCACCGCGTATGGCGTGGAAAACTTCGTGCATATTTCGTCACCGGCCATCTACTTCGATTTTCACCATCACCGCGATATCCGGGAAGACTTTCGCCCCCACCGTTTCGCCAACTCCTTTGCCCGCAGTAAAGCCGCCGGAGAACAGGTGATCCACACGCTGGCGTTGTCTAATCCACACACGCATTTTACGATTCTGCGCCCGCAGGGTATTTTCGGCCCGCATGACAACGTGATGTTGCCGCGTTTACTGCAAATGCTGAAATATGGCGGAACGCTGATGTTGCCTCGCGGCGGTGAAGCGCTGGTGGACATGACCTATGTCGGGAACGCGGTGCATGCCATGTGGCTGGCGACGCAATCACAGGCGACAGAATCTGGCCGCGCATTCAATATCACCAATCAGCAACCGCGTCCGCTGCGTACGCTGGTGAAACAGCTGATGGAAAATCTGGATATCAAATACCGCATCCGTTCAGTGCCGTATCCGCTGCTGGATATGATGGCCCGGGGTATGGAGCACATCAGCAAAAGCTCGCAGAAAGAACCGGTGCTGACGCATTACAGCGTGGCAAAACTGAATTTTGATCTCACGCTCGACACACAGCGTGCGCAGAAAGAACTGGGCTATGTGCCGGTGATTTCACTCGATCAGGGAATAATCCGTACCGCCGACTGGCTGCGTGATCATGGTAAACTTCAGGGGTTGCACGGCATCGGCCCGAAACGCGACTGACCGACATCTTCAGCCGCTGATGTCAGTCGTTCTTATCCGGAAACTGCTGTAATAACGCCCGGACAATCGCTTCGGTTTGAGCATCCGCATTGCCACGATAATCATTCTGGCGGAAATGCATCTGGAATGCCGCAATCACACGACGCTGCTGACGCGGCGTCATATTATCTTCCACTGAATATCCGTACGCTTTCAGCAACGCCAGCAACTGCGCCTGGCCGACAGGTTGCAGCGGATTACGTCCCGCCAGGTACTGATTCACACGCGCCGCATCCGGCCACGCGCCAATACCGCGTTCGGCCATCTCCTGCCACGGAAACAGCGGGCCGGGGTCATCTTTGCGCTGCGGCGCGATATCACTGTGCGCCACCACATTGCGCGGTTCTATCTGATAACGCGCAACAATTTCCTGGCTCAGATTAGCCAGTAAATCGATTTGCCCGGGTGGGAAAGGGTAGAATTTCTTGCCGAGCAAAGCGTTACTGTAGCCTTTGTTCTCCAGTTCTATTCCCACCGACGTATCATTGAGATTGGTTCGCCCGCGCCAGCCGCTGACGCCGGCATGCCAGGCGCGCATATTTTCCGGCACCAGTTGCCACGCCACCGGTTTACCCTCTTCAAGCGGCGGCTGTGCCGGGATCAGGTAATGTGCGCTGACGTGCTCATCTGTAAGCGTATTTAATGCGTTGTTGAAATCTTCCGCCGTGTAATGGATCACCAGAAAACGTATCCGCTGATCCGCGCCCTGCGCCTGTCTCGCCGTTTCCAGCCGGAACGGCGCATCAGCGTTCTGCTGGCTGGCGTGCTGACAACCGGCCAGCATGAACAATGCGGCAGTCAACAGGCCACGTTTCATACGCCGGCAGATCATTTGCGGTGCACAATCACTGCGGTGCCGGACACGCTGACCATCAGCATGCTGCTGTCTTTGCCCACGGTTTCATAATCAATATCAATACCGACAACCGCATTTGCCCCCCGCTCTTTGGCCTGTTCTTCCAGTTCACGGAAAGCAATCTCACGCGCCTTACGCAGCTCTTTTTCATAAGCGCCGGAACGTCCGCCAACGATATCGCGTACACCCGCGAAGAAATCGCGAAAGATGTTCGCCCCTAAAATCGCTTCGCCCGTGACTACGCCACAATATTCAGCGATGGTGAAACCTTCGAGAGTCGGGGTGGTAGAAATTTGCATGAGTATTCCTTATCAGTTGTCGTCCAGATCCTGGCAATAATGCCATTAATAGCATAAACCCTGCGCGCGCGATCCGGTTATTGCCTGTGACTGTTTTTCTCATCGCCATGCATTAAGCCAAATCGGTTTTATACTGTATGGTAAAGAACGTCATGGTGAAAATGTTCAATCTTTCAGTAAGGAATACAATGAAAAAGAAAACTCTCGTCGCCGTCATCCCGCTGGTGCTGATGTTAAGTGCCTGCACCACGGTAGAACCTGCCTATAAGGATATTGGTAGCCGCACCGCACCCTGTGTCGACGGCGGCCCTGACAGCGTTGCCCAGCAATTTTATGATTTTCGCATCAAACAAGGCGGCAGTGGATTACCCAATTCCAGCCAGCTTGCCGCGTACCGCCCTTATCTGAGCACTGCCTTGTATGATGCGCTGCTGAAAGCGCAGTCGCAGCCGAAAGTGGATATCGCTGCCTCACCGAACGAAAAAACCGGTGCTGGCTCAGGTGACGGCGACATTTTCTCCAGCTTGTTTGATGGCCCGACATCGGCCTCCGTTGACAGCGCCTCCAGCATTCCGAATACCGACGCCCGTAACATTCCCCTGCGAGTCACCTTCACGCATGAAAAAGACAAAGGCGCATCGACAAGCTGGAAAGATGAAGTGCTGATGGTCCGTGAGGGTAAATGCTGGACGGTAGACGATGTGCGGTACATGGCAAATCTCGATTTCGCTTCCAGCGGCACACTGCGCCAGGTTTTAGAACATCAGTAATCCCTTCTTTACGTAAAAAAGCGTATGCATCATGTTGGACGGCAATGAATTTCATCGCCGTTCAACATGTACCCTACAATTACGCAACAACATGTTGTGCTAAACTTTGGCATTCCTGCGGCAACACATAATTTTTAAGCCGCGATCGTTGCATAACTATGCTGTGGAAGTTACCATCTGCGGCATCAATGGCTATTCACTATTTGCGCATGAGTATTCAACTAAATAGCATCAACTGCTTCTACGGCGTGCATCAGGCGCTTTTTGACATTCAGCTGGACTGCCCCGCTGGTGAAACTCTGGTTTTACTCGGGCCAAGTGGTGCAGGCAAAAGCTCCCTGTTGCGGGTTCTGAACCTGCTGGAAATGCCGCGTTCGGGCACATTGCAGATCGCCGGTAACACCTTCGATTTCACCCGCAAGCCGGATGAAAAAGCCGTTCGCGAATTGCGTCAGAATGTCGGCATGGTCTTCCAGCAATATAATCTGTGGCCGCACCGCACCGTGCTCGACAACTTACTGGAAGCCCCGATACGTGTACTGGGGCTGACAAAAGAGGTCGCGATGCAACGTGCCCAGAAATTGCTGACCCGTCTGCGTCTGACCGATTACGCCGATCGTTTTCCGTTGCATCTTTCCGGTGGCCAGCAACAGCGTGTGGCTATTGCCCGTGCGCTGATGATGGAGCCTCAGGTTCTGCTGTTTGATGAACCGACCGCCGCGCTTGACCCGGAAATCACCGCCCAGATCGTCAGCATTATTCGCGAACTGGCCGGTACCGGCATTACTCAGGTTATCGTGACCCACGAAGTTGAAGTTGCGCGTAAAACCGCCAGCCGCGTGGTGTACATGGAAAATGGCCGCATTGTCGAGCAAGGCGATGCCTCCGTTTTCGCACAGCCGCAAACCAAAGAGTTTGCCAGCTACCTTTCCCACTAAACGGTCTTTCTATCAATATATTGATTGATGTTTCTACGGAGTTTGCGATGAAAAAATTAGTAATTGCCGCGGTTCTGGCTACCGTCAGTTTGTCTGCCAGCGCTGCTGATACCATCCGTTTCGCGATGGAAGCGTCTTATCCTCCGTTTGAGTTTGTAGACTCCAGCAATCAGATCCAGGGCTTTGACGTCGATCTGGCTAATGCCATGTGTAAAGAGATGCAGGCGACCTGTACGTTCACTAATCAGGCATTCGACAGCCTGATCCCAAGCCTGAAGTTCCGCCGTTTTGACGCGGTCATTTCCGGCATGGACATCACGCCAGAACGTCAGAAACAAGTGGCTTTCACCAACCCGTACTATGACAACTCTGCGATTTTCATCGCCCATTCTGGTCAGTTCACTGACGTTGCAGCACTCAAAGGCAAACGTGTCGGTATGCAAAACGGCACGACTCATCAGAAATACCTGATGGATAAGCACCCTGAAATCACTGCTGTTCCTTACGACAGCTATCAGAATGCCGTGCTGGATCTGAAAAATGGTCGTCTGGACGCCGTATTTGGTGACACCGCCGTGGTGAACGAATGGCTGAAACAAAACAAAAATCTGGCCGCTGTGGGTGACAAAATCACTGACCCGACCTACTTCGGTACCGGCCTGGGTGTTGCGGTTCGTCAGAACAATACGGAATTACTGACTAAACTGAATGATGCTCTGGCAAAAGTGAAAGCAGACGGCACTTACAAGACGCTGTATTCAAAATGGTTCCAGCAATAAGTTTGCCTATCAATGACTGAATTCCAACCTTTAGCAAGCGCCGCCGGGATGACCGTCGGCCTTGCCGTTTGTGCGCTGATCCTCGGCCTGGTGCTGGCGATGATCTTCGCCGTCTGGGAATCCGCGCCGTGGAAGCCGCTTAGCTGGCTCGGCACCGCGTGGGTAACCGTGCTGCGCGGTCTGCCGGAAATCCTGGTGGTGCTGTTCATCTATTTTGGTTCCTCGCAACTGCTGATGGTGCTGGCTGACGGCTTTAATATCAATCTCGGCCTGTTCGCTATTCCGGTCAAACTGCCCATCGAGAACTTTGAAGTCAGCCCGTTTGTGTGCGGGGTGATCGCGCTTTCTTTGCTGTATTCGGCTTACGCTTCACAGACTCTGCGCGGTGCACTGAAAGCCGTACCGCAAGGACAATGGGAATCCGGTCAGGTACTGGGCATGAAAAAATCGGCGATTTTCTTCCGTCTGATCATGCCGCAGATGTGGCGCCATGCGTTGCCGGGGCTGAGTAATCAGTGGCTGGTTCTGCTTAAAGATACCGCGCTGGTGTCGCTTATCAGCGTCAATGATCTGATGCTGCAAACCAAAAGCATTGCCACCCGCACGCAGGAGCCGTTTACCTGGTATGTGATTGCGGCGTGTATTTATCTGCTTGTCACCCTGTTCAGCCAGTTCGTGATTAAACGCATCGAACTGCGTACCACACGCTTTGAACGGAGTGCTTCCTGATGTGGGAATATTTACCTGAAGTTCTGAAAGGTTTGCACACCAGCCTGACGCTGACCGTGGCTGCGCTGCTTGTGGCGCTGCTGCTGGCGATGATTTTCACCGTTATGCTGACGCTGAAAGTGCAGATTGCCAGCCAGATCGTCAAAGGTTACATCACGCTGTTTACCGGTACACCGTTGCTGGTGCAGATCTTCCTGATTTACTACGGCCCCGGTCAGTTTCCATCGATCCGGGAGATTCCCTGGTTATGGGAGGTGCTGTCGCAGCCGTGGCTTTGTGCGATGTTTGCCCTGGCGCTGAACAGCGCGGCGTATACCACACAGCTGTTTACGGGTGCGGTACGTGCCATTCCGTCTGGTCAGTGGCAATCCTGCGAAGCGCTGGGCATGTCTAAACCACAGACCCTGCGCATTCTGTTGCCTTATGCCTTCAAGCGCGCATTGTCGTCATATTCTAACGAAGTGGTGCTGGTGTTTAAAAGTACCTCGCTGGCCTACACCATTACGCTGATGGATGTGATGGGCCACAGTCAGCTGATGTACGGGCGGACCTATGACGTGATGGTGTTCGGTGCCGCAGGGGTGGTTTATCTTTGTGTGAACGGGTTGCTGACCCTGATGATGCGCCTGATTGAGCGTCGCGCCCTGGCGTTTGAACGTCGCAACTGATACTGATAGCCAGATAGCACTCTGCAGGGACGAGAAATCGTCCCTTTTTTGTGTCTGAAAACCAGCCTCATTCCATTTTTATAGTTTTTTAATCAATTTTATTGCATATAAATTCATTTAGTGGCACTTTATCAGACGGTCTCACTTCCTGCCAGTTGCCAGATTAGAGTAATAAAATCAGTAAACTGTACCAAGAAGGGAATGTCATTTTTTAAACAGGAACGTATTGCATGAAAAAGCTGATCCTCGCTGCCCTCTTGTCTGCCAGTGCTTTTGCTGCCACCGCCGCTGATACTCTTCGTTTCGGCACTTCCGCCACGTATCCGCCGTTTGAATCGATCGGAGCTGATAACCAGATTATTGGTTTTGATATCGATCTGGCGAAAGCGCTGTGCAAGCAAATGCAGGAAACCTGTACTTTCACCAATCAGCCGTTTGATGGTCTGATCCCGGCACTGAAATTCCGTCGTTTCGATGTGATTATTTCCGGTATGGATATCACCGAAGAGCGCAGCAAACAGGTGACGTTCACCCAGCCTTACTATGCCAACACCGCGATGATCATCGGGCCGAAAGGCAAGTTCGCTTCTGTTGCGGACCTGAAAGGTAAACGCGTCGGCCTGGAGAATGGCACCACACACCAGAAATACCTGATGGAAAAGCATCCTGAAATCACCACGGTCGGCTACGACAGCTATCAGAATGCGATTCTGGATCTCAAGAGTGGTCGCCTGGACGGACTGTTAGGGGATACCGCGGTCCTGAACGGCTGGCTGAAATCCAATCCGAACCTGGGTGAAGTCGGTGAACTGATTAAAGATCCGCAATATTTTGGTACCGGCGTCGGCATGGCAGTGCGTCCTGATAATCAGGCACTGCTGGCGAAGCTGAACACGGCACTTGAAGAAATTAAAGCCAACGGCGAGTTCCAAAAGATCAATGACAAGTGGTTCCCGGCTCACTGATTCCCGCTTAAATCTCTTTTAACAGTCGTCTGAAAAGGCGGCTGTTATGCGTGATATCTCCCAAATATGCAACGAAGCAGAACTTATTACATCTAAAAAGTGATATTCGTCACACTACATTCATGGAATGACTTTTACACTGTTCAACCGTAATCACTGCGAGATCGAATGTTTATGCACGCACGTTTTCACACCGCCTTTGCGGCACTCCCTGAAAATTTATCCTCCGCCCTTGAGCCGTTTCTGCGACATGATGACTTCCCGGCAATGCTCACTGCGGCTGACGTTGCGCAGATAAAACAGGCGACCGGGCTGGACGATGGCGCGCTGGCATTTGCTCTGTTGCCTCTGGCCGCGGCCTGCTCCGTTACACCTATCTCTCATTTTAATGTGGGCGCAGTGGCGCGCGGCACGTCGGGTAACCTGTATTTCGGTGCCAATATGGAGTTTGCCGGTGCCCCCATGCAACAGACAGTGCATGCAGAACAGTCAGCGGTAACCCACGCCTGGTTGCGCGGTGAAACCCGTCTGGTGTCGATTACCGTGAATTACACCCCCTGCGGCCATTGCCGCCAGTTTATGAATGAGCTGGCCAGCGGCACGGCACTGGATATTCATCTGCCCGATCGTGATGTGGCAACACTTGGCGATTATTTGCCGCACTCCTTTGGCCCGAAAGATCTGGACATCACGACCCTGCTGATGGACCGGGTAAACCACGGTTATACACTGAAAGATGCTGACTCCCTGGCACTTATTGCGCTGGATGCCTGCAATCAAAGTCATGCACCTTACAGTAAGTCACACAGCGGTGTGGCGCTGGAAACGCACAACGGTAAGCAGTTCGGGGGACGTTATGCCGAAAATGCCGCGTTCAACCCGGGCCTTCCTCCGTTGCAAGCCGCGTTAATCCTGCTGAATATGTCAGGGGAAGATTGCCACAACGTTCGCCGGGCAATACTGGTTGAACAAAAAGAAGCGTTGATCACTCAAAACGATGCTACGCGTGCCACCTTAACAGCGCTGGGCTGCGAAGATATCACCACGCTGACCTGCTGATAATGTGAGCCGGTTAACACTAAAGGCTCCGTTTCCGGAGTCTTTAGTTACATAACATTTTCATTACATTTGTCATTTGTAATACTTATTTCCTCTCTGTTACCCTCACCGCTCCGAAATATAAAAAACAACATTCTGACAACCGGAAGAGTAAAACGATGGAACTTGAATACGAAAGTAAACGCCCCCTGTACATTCCTCACGCTGGCCCGATCCTGTTAGAGTTTCCGTTACTGAATAAAGGCAGCGCTTTTACTGAAGAAGAGCGCAGTAACTTTAACCTTCATGGTTTGCTGCCTGAAGCAGTAGAGACCATCGAAGAACAGGCTGACCGTGCCTACCGCCAGTTTCAGAATTTCAAAACCGATATTGATAAACACATCTATCTGAGAAATATTCAGGACACCAATGAGACGTTGTTTTACCGTCTGCTGGACAGTCATCTCAGCGAAATGATGCCGGTGATTTATACACCGACGGTCGGCGAAGCCTGTGAGCACTTTTCCGATATTTACCGCCGCGCCCGTGGCCTGTTTATCTCTTATCCGAACCGCGCCCACATCGACGACATGCTGCAAAACGCCACCAAGCAACACGTTAAAGTTGTGGTGGTGACCGATGGCGAACGCATTCTCGGCCTGGGTGATCAGGGTATCGGCGGCATGGGCATTCCTATCGGTAAGCTTTCTCTGTACACCGCCTGTGGTGGCATCAGCCCGGCGTATACCTTGCCGGTGGTACTGGACGCCGGCACTAACAATCCGCAATTATTGAATGACCCGCTGTACATGGGCTGGCGTCATCCGCGCATTACCGGCGAAGAATATGAAGCGTTCGTTGATCAGTTCATCCAGGCGGTAAAAATCCGCTGGCCGAACGTGCTGTTGCAGTTTGAAGATTTCGCGCAGAAAAATGCCATGCCGATCCTCGAACGCTACCGTGATGAGCTGTGCTGCTTTAACGACGATATTCAGGGCACAGCTTCCGTGGCCTTGGGCAGCCTGATCGCCGCCAGTAAAGCCGCCGGTGGCAAACTGAGCGATCAGACCGTCACCTTCCTCGGCGCTGGCTCTGCCGGTTGTGGTATCGCAGAACAAATCGTTGCGCAGATGAAATCTGAAGGTCTGAGCGAAGAAGAAGCCCGTGCAAAGGTCTTTATGGTCGACCGCTTTGGCTTACTGACCGACAAACTGCCTAACCTGCTGGATTTCCAGAGTAAACTGGTACAAAAAAGCAGCGCGCTGGCCAGCTGGGGCATGGAAAGCGACAGTGTCTCCCTGCTTGATGTGGTGCGTAACGCCAAGCCAACGGTACTGATCGGGGTTTCCGGCCAGCCAGGCCTGTTCACCGAAGAAATCATTCGTGAGATGCACAAACACTGCGCCCGTCCGGTGGTGTTGCCGCTCAGTAATCCGACATCCCGCGTTGAAGCCACACCGGCTGATATTCTGAACTGGACCGACGGCGCCGCGCTGGTCGCCACCGGCAGCCCGTTTGCTCCCGTGAGTCACAAAGGCAAGCTTTACCCTATCGCACAATGTAACAACTCCTTTATCTTCCCGGGTATCGGGCTGGGTGTGATTGCCTCGGGTGCCACCCGCGTTACTGACGGTATGCTGATGGCTGCCAGCCGGACGCTGGCAGAGTGTTCGCCGCTGGCCACTGAAGGCACAGGTTCGTTGCTGCCGGACGTTGATGATATTCAGGGTGTATCTAAATGCATCGCGATGGCCGTCGGTAAAGCCGCCCAATTGCAGGGCGTGGCGATGGTCACGTCAGAAGATTCGCTGTCGAAAGCCATCGAGCACAACTTCTGGGCACCGCAGTACCGGAGTTATAAACGTACGTCTTTCTGATCCCGCTGTAGCAAAAGAGTTCAGAGACCATGATCCAGACCAATGCTTGGTGCGTTGGTCTTTTTTTTCGTCCAAATTGGAAGGCGTCGCGCAGATTAAGAAGTAATTTACTGAAAAATGCTGAAAAAACCTGCGAAGCCTGTGGATGCGGAGTCCCACGTATTGCGAAGCCCGAAGAGGTAAAGTAGCCTTGGATCCGATTTCCATCTGGTCATAACAGGGATACCTATGATTAAGCGACTTATAGCTGGCGTTTTCGGCATCATGATTCTGATGCTGGCTGTCGCTATTGGGCTTGATCAGTGGATCAGTTTACGTACCCAGCCCTATATTTATGATGAGGTCCAGACCCTGCCACACCGTCAGGTTGGCGTGGTGCTCGGAACGGCGAAGTATTACCGGACCGGAGTCATCAATCAGTATTATCTGTACCGCATCCAGGGCGCGATTAACGCGTACAACAGCGGCAAGGTAAAATATCTGCTGCTGAGCGGTGATAACGCACAGCAAAGTTATAATGAGCCAAGCACCATGCGCCGTGACCTGATCGCTGCGGGTATCCCCGCCAGCGATATCGTGCTCGACTACGCCGGATTCCGTACACTGGATTCCATCGTCAGAACCCGCAAGGTCTTCGACACCAACGATTTCATCATCATTACGCAGCGTTTCCACTGCGAGCGGGCATTATTCATCGCATTGCATATGGGCATTCAGGCGCAATGTTTCGCCGTCCCTTCGCCGAAGAATATGCTCAGTGTACGCAGCCGCGAGATCTTCGCCCGCCTCGGCGCACTGACGGATTTGTATCTGCTTAAGCGCGAACCCCGCTTCCTCGGCCCGCTGATCCCCATTCCTGCGGTACACACTATTCCGGACGATGCTCAGGGCTATCCGGCAGTAACCCCCGAACAACTGCTTGAACTGCAACAACAACTGGAAGCCGAAAAGAAAGCGGCTATTGCCAAAGCCGCGGCCGATAAGGCAGCAGCTGAAAAGGCCGCAGCAGACAAAGCGGCCGCAGACGAAGCGGCCCGGCTGAAAGCAGAACAGGAAGCCAATGACGCGGCAGAGGATGAAACGGAAGATGTTGAGCCGACCGCGAAACCGGAGCCGGTGAAGCCGGTAGGCAGAAACCCTTTCCAGCAGTGATCGCCGGACTGCTCCCTCCCCTGCGAAAGGGTTTGGCCTTTAGCGCCTCCCCCTTCGCAGGGGAGAAGTTGATCGAGTTCCGAATTTAAGACAGCAAAAAAGGCCGCATAAGCGGCCTTTTGTTTTACTGCCTGATAGCTTATTTCTTCTTGGCGTATTTCAAAGAATCCAGCGCCACCGCGAAAATGATGATGCTGCCCTTGATGATGTACTGCCAGTACGGATTCACGCCGATATAGGTCAGGCCGTAGTTGATAACGGTGAATATCAGTACACCGGTCACCACCCCTGCCACAGAACCCACCCCCCCTGCGAAGGACACGCCGCCGACCACACAGGCCGCGATAGCATCGAGTTCGTACATGAATCCGAGGTTGTTAGTGGCACTGCCGATACGCCCCGCTTCCAGCAAACCACCGAACGCGTAGAACACCCCAGACAATGCATAAATCATGATCAGGTTTAACGGGACGTTAACGCCGGAGACTTTTGCTGCTTCCGGATTGCCACCGATAGCAAAGATGTTTTTACCGAAGCGCGTTTTGTTCCACAGCACCCAGACAAAGGCGATAGCAATCAGCGCATAGAACGTAATATAGGAAAGCTTCAGGCCACCTAAATGGATAAAGCCTTGTGCGAACAGGGAGAAGCCCGGGTCAAAACCCGCCACCGGTGAAGAACCGACATAATCGTAATACAGGGAGTTAATCCCGTAGACGATAATCATCGTGCCCAGTGTGGTAATAAATGGCGTTACGTTCAGGTAAGCGATAATAATACCGTTCAGCAAACCAATTAACGCGCCAACAATACATACAGTCAGAATAACCAGCGGAATAGGTACAACTTCCAGATGCGGGAAAACTTTATTGACGTTATCCATCGCCTGCAACATGGTGGCGGCGACCACCGCCGCTAAACCCACCTGCCGCCCGGCGGAGAGGTCAGTACCTTGCGTGACAATAAGCCCCGCCACACCCAGTGCAATAATGACGCGCACGGAGGACTGAGTAAGGATGTTACTTAAGTTGACGAGACTGAGGAAGCTTGGATCCTGGATGATAATAATCGCCAGTAAGACCAGCAATACCACATAAATCCCGCCCTCTTTTAAATAAGTGAGCACACTTTTCTTATTTAATGCTTTCATAATAAGAACCCTTAAAAATTAGAGATGCAAGGAAGCCAGGCGTAATATTTCGTTCTGCGAGGTATTTTTAGTTTCAACTATACCCGCCACCTGTCCATTACTCATAACCAATATTCTGTCAGTAATACCCAGCAACTCCGGCATTTCAGAGGAGATAATAATGATCCCCTTCTCTTTTTTCGCCAACTCGGTGATTAACTGGTAAATTTCAAACTTAGCGCCAACATCAATGCCGCGCGTCGGTTCGTCCAGCATTAATATCTCAGGGTTGGTCAATAACCAGCGCCCGATAATAACCTTTTGCTGATTTCCGCCTGACAATGAACCAATACTGGTTTTATGTCCCGGCGTTTTCACCCGCATGGAATCGATAACCCATTGGGTGTCGCTTTTCATCCGGGAAGTATCAAGTAAACCGGCTTTATTTTTATATTGACGAATATTGGAAATCAGCGAGTTAAAGCCAATGTCCAGATATGCATAAATACCGGTTGAGCGACGTTCTTCTGTTACCAGCGCAAAACCATGGTTAATGGCTTCATTGGCGCTGTGATTATTAATTTTTTTGCCGTGTAATTTAATGGTTCCGGCAACTTTCTCACGGATACCAAATAATGTTTCGACGATATCTGTACGTTTTGCACCGACTAAACCGGCAATCCCGAGAATTTCCCCTTTGTGTAAATCAAAGGAAATATCACGAATTGAAGGCTGGCGCAGTGAGGTCAGATTTCGCACTTCGAGGATCACTTCACCCGGTACGTTCTGGCGGTCAGGGAAGCGCTGGCTCAGTGAACGGCCGACCATCATGGAAATAATTTTATCCATGTCGAGACCTTCCAGCGGCTGGGTAATGATCCACTGCCCGTCACGCAGGATGGTTATCTCATCACACAGCTGGAAAATTTCTTCCATCTTATGAGAGATATACACAATGCCGCAGCCACGATCTTTCAGTTTACGGATAATCGTGAACAGATGGTTCACTTCTTTTTCCGTCAGGGAAGATGTCGGTTCGTCCATAATGACGATTTTTGCATTGTAAGAAAAAGCCTTGGCGATTTCGATCATCTGCATCTGTGAAACGGACAACTTACCGACCTTGTCACGCGGATCGATATCAATGTCCAGTTCGTCAAAAATCGCTTTGGTGTCTTTGTACATTTTGTCCTGATCGACAAAAAGTCCTTTGGTCGGGTAACGTCCCAGCCACATGTTATCCATGACCGTACGTTGTAACACCAGGTTTAATTCCTGATGGACCATCGACACGCCTTGTTCAAGCGCTTCTTTCGAACTTTTAAAATTAACTTCCTGTCCCTGAAAAAGAATAGTACCGGAGTCTTTACTGTATATCCCGAAAAGGCATTTTAATAATGTGGATTTACCGGCGCCATTTTCACCCATCAGGGCGTGAATGGAATGAGGACGCACCTTTAAATTCACATTATCTAACGCCCTGACGCCAGGAAATGATTTATTAATGCCACTCATTTCCAGAAGGAATTCGTCCGGTTTATGTGTTGTGTCAGATAACGTATTATCGGCCATAGTTATACCTGGCTAAAGATAAAAATAAACGGGTGTATTAATACCTGATGTCAGCCCTGCGTGCAGCCGGTAAACGCACCGCACGCAGAGCGACATGACGTCCTGTCAGATAAGCATTAACGTCTAATCATACTTAGTCTTTATTTACGGCTTAACCGCAATTATTTTTGCCACTGCTTAGCTTTGTTTATTATTGCTGTCTGCCTTTACTGCTGTTGACGTAGTCTTATTTCACAAAGGAAGACAGATTGTCTTTATCCACGGCAACGTAAGGAATACGTACAACTTTGTTTTCAATTTTCCAGGTAGTCCCTTCAGCGGCGGGTTTACCGTCAGCCAGGTTTCTCGCCAGATCAAACGTGGCTTTCGCCTGGTTGTTTGCATCGTTAAGCACGGTACCGGCCATTGCACCAGATTTCACCAGTGCCAGCGCTTCTGACAGGGCATCCACGCCAAATACCGGAATGCTGGTTTTGTTATGGGATTTCAGCGCTTCTACAGCGCCCATTGCCATGGCATCGTTGTTGGCGATAACCACTTCGATTTTGTTAGCATTCGGGCCGGACAACCATGCATCCATCTTGTCTTTCGCCTGGGCGGTATCCCACATAGCGGTATCAAGTTGCAGTTGTTGAGTTTTCAGACCTTCTTTGCCGTTCAGGGTGCTGATGACGTATTTGGTACGCGCTTCAGCATCAGGATGGCCAGGTTCGCCTTTGATCAGTACGTATTGGATCACGCCGTCTTTGTTCAGATCCCAGGCCGGATTAGCTTTCCAGTGTTTAGCAATCAGCTCACCCTGAATAACGCCAGATTCCTTAGAGTCAGTCCCGACGTAATAGGCTTTGTCGTAGCTGTCTAAATCTTTACGGGAAGGTTCTTTGTTATAGAAAACGACAGGAATGCCGGCACCGCGGGCTTTTTCAATGATTACCGGGGCAGCAGCCGGGTCAACCAGGTTAATGGCCAACGCTTTAACACCCTTCGCCAGCATAACGTCAACCTGGTCGTTCTGCGTGGACTGGCTGTTTTGCGAGTCATTCATCAGCAGTTGCACATCTGGAGACGCTTTCGCATCTTTCTCAATGGCTTTGCGAACTTCGGACATGAAGTTGTCGTCATATTTGTAGATGGTGACGCCGATTTTAGTATCAGCAGCATGTGCGGCAAAACCAAACATCATGCTTGCAGCCAGAGTCGCCAGGGTGAAGACCTTCTTATTCATTTGTATCTCCGGTTATGTAGGGTGTTACAGAATTTGGCACCGGAAATCCTTGCGGGAGCAGTACAGCTCCACATCATGATTGTGGGTGCCTGCCATCCTTGACTTATAACGTCCTGACTCGCTGTGTAACAAGTCCGGCAAACCGGACCCAAATTGAATCATATTGAAAACGAATGAATCATAATGTGGGCGATGTTAATAAACTGTGAAAGTTCTCACAGATTGAAAACGGTTACATCGCGTTATTTGATCAAAAGGTGACGGGTGCCACATTTTGCCACGGTGCTACCGAATGGCGTCTGACCAGCGTAGGCATGAAGCAATGCGAAACCCCCGTAGCTAACTGTTCTGTCGCGCCTTTTAACGCCAGCTCCGTGGCAAGCGTCGCCATGGAAACGATGGGATAACGCACGGTAGTCATTTTCGGGCTGGTATAACGGGCAATCGGAATGTCATCGAAACCGATCAGCGAAAAGTCATCAGGAATATTAATTCCGTTTTCTTTCAACACCGCCATCGCCCCGGCAGCCATTGAATCGTTGTAGGTAAACACCGCACTGAGGTGCAGATTGCGCCCGAGCAGTTCCACCATGGCGGCTTCCCCGCCCTGCAGATCGGGCGAACTTTGCGCCCGCCATGCGGCAGGTGGCGCTTCAGCGCTATGATGTGCCTGCGTCATTGCCTGCGAATAGCCCTGATAACGCTGCAAATCGTCTTCAATGCCATGACTTGAACCAATGTAACCGATGCGCTGATGTCCCTGCGACAGTAACAGCCGGGTTGCCATTTCTGCGCCGCTGACGTTATTAAGCCAGACACAGCGGTGTTCGTAGCCCGGAATGACACGGTTAATCAGCACCATACCCGACACCTGATCCATAAACTGCGAAAGCTCGTCATCACCCAGTGCCTTAGAATGCACAATGAGCGCGTTACAGCGTTGACGAATCAAAACCTCAATGGCGTGCCTTTCTTTTTCGGCAATATGATAGCTGTTACCTATCAGGACATATTTCTGATGTTGCTGCGCGACAGTATCAACGGCTTTCACCAGTGCCCCAAAAAACGGGTCTGAAACATCCATAACCACAACGCCGATAGTATCGCTGCTTTGCGTGGCCAGTGCCTGCGCATTGGCATTAGGACGGTATCCCAGCGTGGCGACAGCCTGTAGCACCTGCTCGCGCGCCTCTTTGCTGGCAATGGTCGGATTGTTCAGAACGCGTGACACGGTGGCGACAGAAACCCCCGCCAGCCGGGCGACATCACGAATTGTGACCATGCGTCGCTCCGTGATCAGTCAGGGAATGGTACGGAGGAATACGGAAATTTTTGACCCAGGAAGTAAAAAAACCAGACAAAGAGAAGCGAGGTGAAGTGCGCATGGCGTTTCCTTTTTTAGTGTAGTGGTCATCGGAGTGGCACGACCGCTATCCTAAACATTTTGCGAAAACGCCTGCGTGAATCTCGTCACAGGAAAGAAAACGTTTACATACAAATCTGCAACCTTCATCCCAAATCTATCATTTAGGATGATGTAACGTCATCGGGTTCAGGCTGTTTTCAGTTCTACGCCGGAGGCTTTGATGGTGAGTTTCCGCCACAGCCACTCCACCGGTCCCTGCCGAAAATGACGCAACCACAGCACTGTCACCAGCAAATTACATACCCAGATCAGCGGCACCAGCGCCATCAGTTGCAACCGGTCGAAATGCTGATAGAAACCAAGGGTATTGAAAAATGTGGTACAGATGACAGTCTGCAACAGGTAGTTGGTCAGCGCCATGCGGCCAATCTGCGAAAGCCAGTGCGTCACGCGCCAGCGCGAAATCAGCGGCCAGAAGCCGTAACACAGCGCCAGATAACTCACCGCCTGCATCAGCGAGCCAATCTCACGCGGCACCTGCAACAAAAAACCGCTCCAGCGGTAGTCCCAGCCGGTACGATATTGCAGATAAATCGCCGGGATCTGAATCAGTAATGAAAACGGTAACAGCACGGCTGCGACTTTGCGGTAATGGGATGAACGGAATTCACCCTTCAGCCATCCGCTGCGCATCAGGCCGGAACCAATCAGCATGGCGCCCGCCAGTTCCCAGCCGTATTGCGCGCCGATCGCCAGCAAACTGGACGACAGCAAATCGAGCCGGTTCTGAATCGCCTCCCACCCGCCTTTCAGTCGCCAGTATTGCTCATACTGAATTTCCGCCGGCCCCGGAAGCCAGAAGCTGCCAGGTTTTGGTGAGGAAATAAATCCCAGCATTGCCAGCACAGCCACACCGATCAGATACAAAATAATGCCCGTTGATATCAGCGACTGGCTGCTGCGCCCTTCCCGCACCATCCGCCAGCACACCAGACCAATCAGCCCGTAAGACAGCAAAATATCGCCGTCCCATAACAACGTGGCATGGAAAAAACCGCACAATAATAAAATTGACAACCGCGCCTGGATCCAGTGTTTGCCGCGTGGCAGTAATAAATACAGGCCACCGCCAAACAGCATGGCGAACATCATCAGGAACTTGCCCTGCGCCACAGCGTCAAGCACCGCCCAGGTCCAGGTGTCAGAAGCAGAAGGTGTCCCGGCAAATGCCGGATTCAGATAAGCGGCTTTCGGCAAACCGAAGGCGCTGATATTGAGCAGAAGAATGCCAAAAATGGCGAGACCACGGGCAAAGTCGAGCGTGGCAATACGTGAGCGCATACCTGACGTTCCTGTTAACGGTAAGGAGCTGAAAATTGTGCGGGCTTCAGACAGACTAACGGCACCCGTAAGGTGCCGCAATATAAAGTGTCTGACCGGTTAAAACGCCGCTGTTAGCTGGCGTGTCTGACCGTTCTCAGGAATTCCTGTCGCGTATTCTGGCTCGACTTAAACAGACCGCCCAGAGAGGTCGTGGTGGTCGCGCTGGTCGCGTCACGGACACCACGCGCCTTCACGCAGTAATGCACTGCATCAATCGATACCGCCACATTGGTGGTGCCGAGCAGGGTTTGCAGTGCAACCAGTATCTGCTGGGTCAGGCGTTCCTGAACCTGCGGGCGCTGCGAGAAGAATTGCACGATGCGGTTGATTTTGGACAGACCAATTACGGTCTCTTTCGGGATGTACGCCACGGTCGCTTTACCGTCGATGGTCACGAAATGGTGTTCGCAGGTGCTGGTCAGCGTGATATCGCGCACAGTGACCATTTCATCCACTTTCATCTTATTTTCGATGACGGTGATTTTCGGGAAGTTGGCATAATCAAGCCCGGAGAAAATTTCATCCACGTACATCTTGGCGATGCGGTGCGGCGTCTCCGCCAGACTGTCATCGGAAAGATCCAGATTGAGAAGCTGCATAATACCGGTCATATGCTCCTGGATCCGCTGCTTGCGCGTTTCGTTGTCGATCGGCAAAGCTTCACGCAGAGGGGTTTCCAGACCACGGGCTAACAGGGCCTCGTGAACCAAGACGGCTTCTTTACTCAGGGTTGGCATTGTTTCTTCTCCGGCAGATGTAATCACTTTGACGCAGATCACGCCAAAGTGAGGTGGCTTACTGTAGTAGAGAGCCGGTTCAGAATCCAGTGATTGCTTTCTTGATGGATGAAATAGCCCTGATGGATGAAATAGCGGCAAGTTATCGTTTGTGGCGAACCACCAGCGCACCGGCGATAATGAAACCGGCCAGCGCAACGTACAACGCGGGCTCCAGCCGATGGGTCAGCGCGGTAGAAATGGCGGAGAGCACCGGGCCGAATAACTGGCCGACGGCATAACCGGTCGTCAGCAACCCGGCCATATAACGGCTGTGGTCAGGCGCAAGCTCGCGGCTGTATTGTAAGGCTAATTGCACCACGCTGAGGAAACCGCCGCCGGTCAGTAAAGCCCCGAGCACCAGTCCGCTGACACCCGGCACCACTTCCGCACACAAAATCCCCAGTCCCTGGATCCATAGCGTCAGCGCCAGACGGGTATGGGTGGTCAGACAATGCCGGGTGAGAATACCGATGACAATGCCGGTGACCGCCGCACCGCCAAACACCGGCCAGACAAACTGGGCGAACAGGCTGTCAGGGAAACGTGCACTCGCCATCTGCGATAAAAAGGTCGCGGGCAGAATGTAACCGAAACCTGCCAGGCTGTAGCTCCACACCAGACGTCTGAGCGCAGGCGTCATCACCAGCGGTGATGACGCCATATGCGACCGGTGCAAATCCCCTTTTCGCGGCAGATTCGGCGTAATGAACGCCACAAAAATCAGCGCCAGCACACCGTAAACGCACCAGGCCTGCGCTGAGGTCAGCTGTAAACTGTGGATCCCCACCGCCAGCATGCCGCTGAGGAAAATCCCCGCGCCCGGCCCGGCAAAGACTGCCGCGCTAAGCGCCGGACGACCATAGTGCGCCAGCCGTTCGTTACACCATGCCGATACCATCACCATCGCCCAGCCGCTGGTCCAGCCGATCAGGAAGCGTACAATACTGTGCAGCACTTCGCCGGAAATCACCGCCGACAGTAAGGTCAGGATCACCCCACCCCATACCCCCAGCCACAAACGACGCTCAAGATGTTTGCTGGCACGCATGCCATCAAACGCGCCACACAGATAACCGAGATAATTGAACGCGGCGACCAGACCTGCGCCGGTCAGGCTGAACTGATGTTCAGCTATCATTAAAGGAACCTGCGGTGTAAAGGCGAAGCGCCCGATACCCATCGCGACCACAAAAGCCAGAAAACCACTTAGCGCAATGCGAAAAGCCATAATTGCTCCGTCAGAAGAAACTGCAATGCAACATATTAGAAACAATGAATAAACATACTCAAAGCCTGTCGCGGAAAACAGCAGATTTCTTAAAAGAAAGTTAATTGGAAGTTGTCGCTATGATGCCTTATGGGTACAATCACGAAAACTGAATAATACAAACCAACTTGTTTACGATTAGAGAACACAGGAACCCACCATGGATCTGACTCAGTTACGGATGTTTTGCTGCGTAGCGGAAACCGGTTCGCTGGCGCGTGCGGCCGAGCAACTGCATCGTGTGCCGTCGAACCTGACCACCCGTCTGCGTCAGCTCGAACTTGAACTGGGCACTGATCTGTTTATCCGCGAGAAGCAGCGTATCCGTCTTTCCGCCATGGGACATAACTTCCTCAACTATGCCGAACGCATTCTGGCGCTCAGTGATGAGGCCATGAGCATCATGCATGCCGGTGAACCCGCCGGGAATTTCGCGCTGGGTTCGATGGAAAGCACGGCGGCAACCCGCCTGCCTTCGTTGCTGGCGGCTTATCATCAGAAGTTTCCACAGGTGGCACTGTCGCTGGTGACGGCGACTTCCGGTGAAATCATCGACAGCGTGCGTGCCGGCCGTCTCGCCGCAGCACTGGTTGATGGCCCGATCGATTTTGATGATATCAACGGCTGTATTTCTTTTCGTGAAAGGATGGTGGTGATCACCCCGCCGGGTGAATCACCGCTGGAAGTGCCTGACGGTCGCAGCGGCCACACTGTTTTTGCATTCCGTCCCAGCTGTTCCTACCGCCAGCGTTTACAGGGATGGATCAGACAGATGAACGTTCCGGTCGCCAATACTCTGGAGATTCAGTCCTACCACTCCATGATGGCGTGTGTCGCCAGCGGTGCGGGTATTGCCATGATCCCGCGTTCTGTGCTGGAACAACTGCCCGGCCACGAGCGGGTAGAAATTCACGACATTCCGGATGAATTCGCCGATACCGCCACCTGGCTTATCTGGCGCCGGGATGCGTTCAGCCCGAATGTCCGGGCGCTGAAGGAACTGATTATTGAACAAAATGACGGGGTCATCCCGTTACTGAAGCATCCGCTCGCCGGGGAACATGATCCGGTGCTGCATCCCACCTATTAAGTTAAAAACCTGAATAAGCAAAAACACCTGACTGGAGCTAAAAAATGCAAATGATCAAAACACGTGCGGCTATCGCCTGGGGCCCGAACCAACCTCTGTCCATCGAAGAAGTGGATTTAATGCCGCCGCAAAAAGGCGAAGTGCTGGTGCGTATTGTTGCCACTGGTGTTTGTCATACTGATGCCTACACACTCTCCGGCAAAGATCCGGAAGGCGTATTCCCGGCAATCCTTGGCCATGAAGGCGGCGGCGTAGTCGAAGCCGTGGGCGAAGGGGTCACCAGCGTCGCCGTAGGCGACCATGTCATCCCGCTGTACACGCCGGAATGTGGCGAGTGTAAATTCTGCAAATCCGGTAAAACCAACCTGTGTCAGGCTATCCGTACCACACAAGGTAAAGGTCTGATGCCGGACGGCACCACGCGTTTCTTCAAAGACGGCAAGCCGATTTTCCATTACATGGGCACGTCAACCTTCTCTGAATACACCGTAGTACCTGAAATCTCACTGGCAAAAATCAACAAAGAAGCGCCGCTGGAAGAAGTGTGTCTGCTCGGATGTGGCGTGACCACCGGTATGGGCGCGGTCATCAACACGGCTAAAGTGAAAAAAGGTGACACCGTGGCCATTTTCGGTCTCGGCGGCATTGGTCTTTCTGCGATTATCGGTGCGGTGATGGCCGGTGCAGGCCGCATCATTGGTATTGATCTGAATACCAGTAAATTCGATCTGGCACGTAAACTCGGCGCAACCGACCTGATCAATCCGAAAGATTTCGACAAGCCTATTCAGGATGTGATTGTTGAAATGACCGACGGCGGTGTGGACTTTTCCTTCGAATGTATCGGTAACGTGAACGTGATGCGTTCCGCACTGGAATGCTGCCATAAAGGCTGGGGTGAATCTGTCATCATCGGCGTGGCAGGTGCGGGCGAAGAAATCTCTACCCGCCCGTTCCAGCTGGTCACCGGCCGCGTCTGGCGTGGTTCTGCGTTCGGTGGTGTGAAAGGCCGCAGTCAGTTGCCAGGTATTGTGGAACGTTATCTGGACGGGGAATTTGCCCTGAACGATTTCATCACCCACACCCTGCCGCTGGAAGACATCAACGAAGCCTTTGACCTGATGCATGAAGGGAAATCTATCCGCACGGTTATTCATTTTAATAAGTAAGGAATGTGTCAATGAGCAGCTCGGTTGAACTACTCGAAGAACACCGGATGTTTGGCGGCTGGCAGCAGCGCTACCGCCATACCTCTGAGAGCCTGAATTGCAGCATGACGTTCAGCGTTTATCTGCCTCCGTCACCCGATGACGCGCCGCCGCCCGTCCTGTACTGGCTGTCGGGCCTGACCTGTAATGATGAAAACTTTACGACGAAAGCCGGGGCGCAGCGCGTCGCAGCTGAACTCGGCATCATTCTGGTGATGCCTGATACCAGTCCGCGCGGTGAGGATGTTGCCAACGATGACGGTTATGATCTGGGTCAGGGCGCCGGTTTTTACCTGAACGCGACTCAGGCACCCTGGGCTGCCCATTACCGGATGTACGATTATCTGCTTGATGAACTGCCTGCGCTGATCCGCGACCATTTCAAAATCAGCGAGCGTCAGTCAATTTTCGGTCACTCAATGGGCGGCCACGGTGCGCTGATGCTGGCATTGCGTAATCCGCAACGTTTCTGTTCGGCATCAGCGTTTGCGCCGATCGTCAATCCGGCTCAGGTACCGTGGGGGCGTAAAGCGTTCAGTGCGTATCTGGGCGATGATGAAAGCCAGTGGCTGAAATACGACAGTTGTCACCTGCTGAGTGCATTGCCAGCGGATCAAAAACCGTTCCCGATTCTGGTCGATCAGGGCGACAGCGACCAGTTTCTGGCGGATCAGCTTCAACCGGCAAAACTGGCAGAGATAGCGCGTCAGCGCGGCTGGCCGTTACAACTGCGGGTTCAGCCGGGCTACGATCACAGCTACTTCACCATCGCCTCGTTTGTGGAAGATCACCTGAGATTCCATGCGGAGTTTTTGCACCCGAAGGCATAAGTGCAGGATCCTAAAAATAGAAGCAACCGGCTCCTCTCCCTGCTGATAGGGCAGTGTTTCGCCTTGCTCCCTCCCCTTCGCAGGGAAGGGAGCAAAAATCAATTCTTCAATTTTGGATCCAGCGCATCCCGTAATCCGTCACCCAGCAAATTAAACGCCAGTACGGTCAGGAATATGGCCAGACTGGGGAATATGGCCACATGGGGAGCCATGACCATGTCGGCGCGGGCTTCGTTGAGCATCGCGCCCCACTCCGGCGTCGGGGGCTGTGCGCCCATACCCAGAAACGACAGGCTGGCGGCGGTGATGATCGACGTGCCGATACGCATGGTGAAATACACCACTATGGACGACAACGTACCCGGCAGAATGTGGCGGAACAAAATCGTGGCGTCGGATGCGCCGATGCTGCGCGCCGATTCAATATAAGTTTGTTGTTTCAGCACCAGCGTATTGCCGCGAACCAGACGTGCGAAGGCAGGAATGCTGAAAATCGCCACAGCGATAATCACATTCGACATACCGTTGCCCATTACCGCAACGACGGCGATCGCCAGTAAAATCCCGGGAAAAGCAAACAGGACGTCACAGACGCGCATGGTAATGCGATCCCACCAGCCTTCGTAATATCCCGCCAGCAAGCCGAACACCGTACCGATTGCCGCGCCGAGCACCACAGAAAGTACGCCTGCGGCGAGTGAAATCCGCGTGCCCATCAGTATGCGGCTGAAAATGTCACGCCCGAGAGAATCCACGCCCAGCCAGTGGACCAGCGATGGCCCGTCGTTCAGACGGTCATAATCAAAGTAATTTTCCGCATCAAACGGCACCAGCCACGGCGCAAGAATGGCCGCCGCGATCAGCAGCAGGATAAAAGCCCCCGCAATCATCGCAATATGCTGCCGGCGAAAACGACGCCAGAACGCTTTCCACGGTGTCCTTCCCGCCTGTGATTGCGCAGTTTCCGGCGTGATGACCGGTAAACTCGCGAGTACGGCATTTCGCCGCCAGTTTTTCATGCGCTTACTCACTTGTATCGGATGGAAGGGTTAATGACGGCGTACAGCATGTCTACCAGCAGATTGATCAGGATGAACTCCAGCGAAAACAGCAGCACTTCTGCCTGTATCACCGGATAATCCCGCATCTCGACCGAATCAACCAGCAACCGCCCTAACCCCGGCCAGTTGAACACTTTTTCAACCACAATCGACCCGCCGAGCAGGAAGCCAAATTGCAACCCCATCATCGTCACAACCGGGATCATCGCGTTGCGCAGGCCATGTTTGACCACCACCACCGCTTCGTGCACGCCCTTGGCGCGCGCGGTACGCATATAATCTTCCTGCATAACGTCGACAAAGGACGCGCGGGTAAAGCGGGCCATGATCGCCGCCACCGCTGCACCGAGCGTAACAGAAGGGAGAATATAGTGCCGCCAGCTGTCGGCACCGACCGTCGGCAGCCAGCCCAGTTCAACGGAAAAAATTTGCATCAGCAACATGCCCAGCGCGAAAGCCGGGAAGGAAATACCTGAGACGGCGAGCGCCATGCCCAGTCTGTCCGGCCAGCGGTTACGCCACACGGCGGAGACCACGCCAATCACCAGACCGAAAACCACTGACCACACCATACTGGTCAGCGTCAGCCAAAACGTCGGCATAAAGCGCGAACTGATTTCTTCAATGACCGGGCGTTTTGAAACCATCGAGTGGCCGAAATCACCGGTCAGCGCATTGCCGAAGAAAGTGAAAAATTGCTGATAAAGCGGCTTATCCAGCCCTAAATCCTGACGCACCAGCGCAACCACGCTGGCATCAGCATCCTGGCCGGCCATCAGCCGCGCCGGATCGCCCGGCAACAGATGCACAAACAAAAAGACCAGCACGGCCACAATCAGCAGCGTGGGTATCAGTCCGAGTAATCGTTTTAAAAAATAATTAAGCATGATTGGCTGTCTGTGATTTCACGGTAGACATCTATGTTCCGGCCCCGGAACACACGATTTCAGGGCGTCCATGCTGTTACATGACGCGCCCTGAAGGCTTCACCGCGTATTATTTCACATCTGCATCGTCAAAGCTGAAAGCCGTATCCGGCATCACATAGAAACCGGTCAGACGTTTATTTTTGGCTGAAACCAGACGTTCAGTGACCAGGAATGCCCACGGCGCATCGGTCCAGATTTGTTTCTGGGCATCGGCGTACAGTTTGGCTTTCTCGGCTTTGTCGGTCGTTTTCAGCGCATCGGACAAATCTTTATCCACCTGTGCGTTGCTGTAGAAGGCAGTATTGAACTGCTTCGGTGGCGCGGCCTGGGTGGAAAACAGCGGAGACAGTGCCCAGTCTGCTTCACCGGTAGAGGCAGACCAGCCGGTGTAGAACATACGGATGCCCGCCTCTTTTTGTCCGACGTTCTCAACCTGCGCCGCACGCTGCGCAGCATCCATTGCGGTGACTGTCACTTTAATACCCACCTGCGCCAGTTGCTGTTGGGTAAACTGCAACACTTTTTGCGCGGTACTGTTGTTATGTGAAGACCACAACGTGGTGGTAAAACCGTCCGGATAACCGGCTTCTTTCAATAACGCTTTCGCTTTTGCCGGATCATACGGCCACGGTTTAAATTTCGCCGCGTATTCGATGCCCTGCGGCAGCGGCCCTTCAGACGGCACGGCGTAACCGGCAAATGCAACTTTAATCAGCGCCTGTTTGTTAATCGCGTAGTTAATCGCCTCACGCACTTTCACATTGTCGAACGGCTTTTGCGTGACATTGAAACTGATGTAGCGATGCAGAATCGACGGCGCGGTCACCAGATCCAGTTTAGCGTTTTTCTCCAGCAAGGCCGCCTGTTCGTAAGGCACCGGGAACGCCAGGTCAGCCTCGCCGGTTTGCAACATTGCCGCCCGGGTATTGTTATCTACCACAGGACGCCAGGTAATGGTGTCGAGTTTCGGCTCGCCTGTTTTCCAGTACCCGTCAAACTTCTTCACTTTCACAAAGTCAGTCTGATTCCATTGTTCAAGCGTATACGGGCCGGTGCCAACCGGATGGAAACCGATGTCTTTGCCGTATTTGGTCAGCGCCGCCGGGGAAATAATCACCGCAGACGGGTGTGCCAGAATATTAATAAAGGCTGAGAACGGCTCTTTCAGGGTGATTTTCACCGTGTTGTCATCAACGGCTTCGGTGCTGGCGATATTCTTGAACAGGTTATAGCGTTTAAGGTGACTGTCCGGATTACTGGCGCGGTCAAAGTTAACCTTTACCGCCGCCGCATTGAAGTCGGTGCCGTCCTGGAACTTGATGCCCGGATGCAGCTTGATGGTGTAAACCAGACCGTCTTTACTGACGGTGTAACTGTCCGCCAGAACGTTTTCCAGTTTCATATTTTTATCAAAGCCAAACAGGCCCTGATAGAAGGATTTGGCGACAGCCTGCGACAGGGTGTCGTTGGCGTCATACGGATCGAGCGAGGTGAAGTTAGAACCTACGGCGATGACCACGTCTTTTGCCGCCCATGCAGAAGCCGACGCCAGCGAACCAAAAACAGCGGCAGCGAGCACGGCCTGACGGACAACGTTCTTACCTTTAGATTTCTGCTGATTCATGTCAGTTCCTTTTCCTGTCTTACCCGTTTATCTTGCGAAGAATTGACGGCTCAAATAAGCCGCCAGAAAAATCAGTAAATACCCGCAATACTGTGCCTGGCGACAAAATGGCCTTCGCCCACCTTTACCAATGGCATCACCACCGGCTCATCGTGCAGCCCGCGAACCGGACTTGGGATTTCATCAACCAGCAGCGCCTGATCTTTTCGTTTGTGCGCCGGATCGGCGACCGGCACCGCCGCCATGAGTTTGCGGGTATAGGCATGTTGTGGCGTTTCAAATACCGCACGGCGCGAGCCGATTTCCACGATCTGTCCGAGATACATCACCGCCACACGGTGGCTGATGCGCTCAACAACGGCCATATCGTGTGAAATAAACAAAAATGCCAGACCAAACTCTTTCTGCAGATCCATCAGCAGATTGATGATTTGCGCACGGACAGACACATCCAGCGCCGAAACCGATTCATCGGCAATCACCACTTTTGGATTAAGCGCTAACGCGCGTGCAATGCAAATTCGCTGCCGCTGACCGCCGGAAAATTCGTGAGGATAACGCTGCGCGTGTTCCGGCAACAGCCCGACTTTTTCCAGTAACCATGCCACGCGGGCTTCGGCTTCTTCGCCTTTTGCCAGGTGGTGAACCAGCAGCGGCTCCATAATGGAATAACCTACCGTCAGGCGCGGATCGAGCGAGGCGTAAGGGTCCTGAAAAATAAACTGAATATCACGGCGCAGATGTTGCAGTTCACTGCCCCCGATATCGGTCAGCGTCTGGCCCTTAAAGGTGATAGTACCGCCCTGGCTTTTCACCAGTTTTAACAGCGAACGGCCGGTGGTGGATTTACCACAGCCTGATTCCCCCACCAGCGCCAGCGTTTCACCGGGATGCAAATCAAAACTGACTTTTTCCACGGCATGAACCCGTCGGGTTACGCGATTGAAAACACCGCTGCGCAGGTCAAAACGCGTCACCAGATCGCGCACCTGCAATATAGGAGGCGCGCCTGGTGTGAGGGTATTTTGTATCAGCGCCGGATCACTTTCCGGCTGTTCAGGCGCGGGAAAGCGTGCGGGCAGCGCTTTACCGGCCATCGAGCCGAGTTTGGGCACCGCCGCCAGCAATGTCTGAGTGTAAGGCGCCTGCGGTGAACGGAATATAGCGTTTACTTCCCCCGTTTCGACACTGTTGCCCTGATGCATTACCAGCACACGGTCCGCAATTTCGGCCACTACTCCCATGTCATGTGTGATAAAAATCACCCCCATCTGCATCTCTTTTTGCAGCACACGGATCAGTTGCAGAATTTGTGCCTGAATGGTGACATCCAGCGCCGTCGTCGGTTCATCGGCAATCAGTAACGCAGGCTTACAGGAGAGCGCCATCGCAATCATCACCCGCTGGCGCATGCCGCCGGAAAGCTGATGCGGATAACTGTCGAGAATATTCCGGGCTTCAGGAATGCGCACCAGATCAAGCATCCGCAGCGCTTCCGCACGGGCGGCGCGGTGATCTTTGTTCTGATGCAAGCGGATCGATTCGGCAATTTGTTCGCCCACCGGAAAGACCGGATTGAGCGACGTCATCGGCTCCTGAAAAATCATCGCCATATCCGCACCACGCAGATTACGCATGGCAGGCTGCGTGGCGTTGATCAAATCAACTACCTCACCGTTACGACGACGAAACTGCATTTGACCCTGTAAAATCTTTCCGCCGCCCTGCTCCACCAGCCGCATCAGCGCCAGCGAGGTCACGGATTTTCCGGAACCCGATTCGCCAACAATCGCCAGCGTTTCACCGCGCTTTACCTGAAAACTGAGATTACTGACCGCCTGAGTGACCTGCCCTTCATGAGCAAACTGCACGCTGAGCTGGCTGACGGCAACCACGTGATCGGGTGGCAGAATAAGCGAACTGTTCATCGGGCTGTTCATGACCGGTAAATACTGACGCAGGGAGCGTCACCCACACGGGCGAAGCCGCGGTACATGCCTTCGCTGTTAAAAGGTAGCACCACGTTGCCAAATTTATCCACGGCAATCATTCCACCGCTTCCGCCCAGAGAAAGCAGTTTTTCCTGCACCACCTTATGTGTGGCTTCTTCCAGAGAAAGACCGGCATATTCGATCAGCGCCGCCACATCGTAGGCTGCCACCGTGCGCATAAACACTTCGCCGGTACCGGTGCTGGAAATCGCTACCGTATTGTTATTGGCGTAACAGCCCGCGCCAATAACCGGTGAATCGCCGACGCGCCCGGCCTGTTTGTTGGTCATACCGCCGGTTGATGTCGCCGCCGCCAGATTACCCAGCGCGTCCATCGCCACGGCACCTACGGTGCCAAATTTATGTTCAGGATCCAGCGGGTCATCAGACACGGGGGCACTGAGCGACGCGCCATCGTGATCAAGCATCACGCCGTTATCTGCCGCGATGGCACGTTGCAACTGATCATAACGTTCCTGCGTGAAAAAGTAGTCCGGTCCGACCATTTCCTGGCCGTGTTCGCGGGCAAAGGCTTCCGCGCCCGCGCCGGTAAACATCACATGCGGACTGACTTCCAGCACCTTACGGGCGGTGAGAACAGGATTGCGAATATGGTTCACACAACTGATGGCACCGGCATCGAGCGTACGGCCATCCATAATGCAGGCGTCTAACTCATGCGTGCCCTGATGGGTAAAAACCGCCCCTTTTCCGGCATTAAATAACGGGCACTCTTCAAGCAGACGCACCGCTTCGGTGACCGCATCCAGTGCACTGCCGCCGGAGGCCAGAATAGCCTGTCCGCTGGCGACTATTCTCTCCAGTTCGGCTAAATAAAGTCGTTCTTTTTCAGCGCTCATCGCCGCGCGGGTAATCGCCCCTGCACCACCGTGGATCGCAATAACCGGCCGCTTCTTGTCCGAAACGGAAGCCGCTGAATTATCAGTAGAAAAACTCATTAGCGCTGCACCTTTCGATGTTGTATTTATGTAGAGGAAAATGTTGAGCTGTTTTTGACTATATTTAGCCCGCAACAGTATGTAAAGCAGAAATGTCGCGCCATCAAAAGGTCGCTAATTGCTTAGATTGTTTAAGAAAAACAAATGCTGCAATTGAATATACCCGCGGGACAAATGACCAAAGAACAGCAATAATAAACGTCTTAACTGCGGATAAATGCCTCTCCGGATAAACTTCCTGCAGCTTTTTTTATTTTCTCTTTTTAGGAAATCAGTTTATGGAAACTGTTTATAACCGCCGTCGGATTAATGTGATCTCGTGGCTCAGCTATTTCTTTACCGGTGGACTGGTTTCCACTCTGGGCATTGTTATCGGGCCGGTGGCCACTGCATTTAACAAAGATCCGGGCTTTATCGGTCAGATGTTTTCTTTAATGAACATCGGCCTGTTCCTGCCAATTATGATCAGCGGCATCCTGATGCGTAAGTTTGATCTGGGCAAACAACTGATGACCGGCTCTTTCATTTCGGTACTGGTCTGTATCGCGCTATTTATTGTGCCGTCGATTACCCTGTTTGGCGTGGGCGTATTCCTGATCGGTGCCACGGCGGGCCTGATGATGTCTATCGGCAGCTATCTGGTCGTCCGTATTAATGACGACCCGAAAAAACGTTCCGCAAACTTAATCTTCACCGACTTTTTCTTCGCGCTTTCCGGTATGACGTTGTCACTGGTGCTGGGCTTCCTGTTCAAACACGGCGCAAGCTGGCTGGCAATGTACGGCATCATGGGTGCACTCAGCCTGCTGATGATTTTGCTGTGCGCAGGTCAGAAATTCCCGCACGTACCGCAACCGGTAAAAAACGAATCGACGCACAACGTGGCGAAAGAGCCGTGGGGCATTGCGGTCTTCTTCCTGTGTATCGCACTGTTTGCTTTTGTCTTTACTGAACTGGTCTTCACACTGTGGATGCCAAGCTGGTTGCATGAGCATTTCAGTATGGAAACGGACCGTGCCGCGATTTACATCACCACTTACTGGATGGTGAAAGCGATTGGCCTGTTCCTGAATCAGTTCACCGTGCGTTTCGTCAAACTGCGTACTTTCCTGCTGGTTTCCGTGATTGTCGGTATGGCAAGCCTGGCGGCGCTGACCACCAGCAATTCACCGGTACTGGTGCTCTTCGCCGTGGGTCTGTTCGGTTTCTGTAACTCCGGTCTGTTCTCCGGCCTGATGAGCTACGGCAGCTTGCAGGTGAAAAACTCCCCACCTACGCTGACATCCGCACTGCTGACCACCAGCTCCGTCGGCACGCTGATTTTCGCGTCCTTCTCTTCTTTCATCTACAACGAGTACGGCTTGTTCTGGGCGCTGAATATTGCGACCGTTTCTTACGCGTTGCTGGTGCTGATGGTGGTGCTTGCCAGCCTGAAGAGCAAGGCAGAGAAAATTAACCACGAAGTCACCGCGCACTAAACTCTCCCCGCAGCAGGGCTCCGGCCCTGCTTTCTCAATTCACCTCGCCCAGTGAATCCAGAAAACGTGTTGCCGCCGGCGTCACCGAATCCGCCTGATAAATGGCATACAAATCTGCAGGCAGCCGTTCGCTGAGCGCACAAAAACGCACGCCCGGCCAGTGAATGCGCGCGTAGCTTTCCGGTAAAAGTGTAATGCCATTCCCGTTGGCCACCAGTGCCAGCGCAGTTTGCGGTTCGTTTACCTGATGTTTCACCTGCGGTAAGAAGCCGTATTGCCGGCACATCGAATACAGATAACTGCCAAGACCTGAAGCACTCATCGGCATCACAATGAAATCCTCATGCGCCAGCTCACTCAGTACCACGCTGTTTTTTGTCGCCAGCCGGTGGTGTTCTGAAACCGCCAGCGCGACGTTTTCCCGTCCCATCAGCCGGCTTTTTAGCCCCTGTGGCAGCGTCAGTTTAGCCTCACGCCAGATGCCAATATCGATCCGCTGCAATTGTAAGGCATCGATTTGCTGCACCGGGGTCAGTTCGGTCATCGTCCAGCTTATTTCCGGTGCATTTTTTCCAAAGCGGTTAAGGGCAGGCATCAGCGGGCCCCAGACTGCGGTACCAACGGTCCCCAGCTGAATATGCCCGACCTCCCCGCGCCCGATTTTACGTACCCGATGTAACGATCGGTTGATACCGTCGAGCATCAGCCCGGCCTCACGCATCAGCGCCGCGCCCGCCGGCGTCAGCGAAACAGATCGCGTGGTACGCAGAAATAACGGCGTACCCAGCAGATGTTCCAGCTCTTTAATGTGAAGGCTCAGCGGCGGTTGCGACATATTCAGCCGTACCGCCGCCTTACTGAAACTCAGTTCTTCGGCCACCACGCGAAAATAGTGCAATAACCGGAGATTGATCTGGCCGAGATCAAACACCGAATCGGTAAACGGACGTGTCATGCCGGACTCCGCAACATAATTTCTCTCTTAAATTTAATGAGTTACATTTATAGATTTTGTCTATAAATCCGCATAAAGAACGGTATTAGACCGTAAACGCTGCTCACACTAGCATTGCCCGCATCCTCCCCCTACTGTGAAAAATGAGAGAAGTGATCATGCTCAATAACCATGCTTTTGACTGCGCCGCGATTATTCGCCAGCGCGCCCCTGATTTTATTCCGCAGGCCGCACTGATTTTAGGCTCCGGCCTCGGTACGTTGTGCGACGACATGAGCGACGCAGTGACCATTCCCTACAACGAACTGCCGGGATTTCCGCAAAGCAGTGTCGCCGGTCATGCCGGTGAACTGGTACTGGGTTATCTGGAAAATGTGCCGGTGATGTGCATGAAGGGTCGCGGCCATCTGTACGAAGGGCACGGTATGTCAGTGATGACCTGTGCGGTGCGCACTTTTAAACTGCTCGGCTGTGAATTTATGCTGGCCACCAACGCCGCCGGGTCGATGCGTAAAAGCGTCGCGCCGGGTCGGTTAGTTGCGCTGACCGACCATGTCAGTTTCATGCCCGAATCGCCGCTGACAGGCCCGAATGACGAGCGTTTTGGTCCGCGCTTTTTCAGTCTCGCCAACGCCTACGACAAAGATCTTCGCGCACAACTTCACACTGTTGCCGCAGGGCTGAACATTGAGGTCGCAGAAGGCGTATTCGCGGCCTATACCGGCCCGAATTTCGAAACCCCGGCGGAAATCCGCATGATGCAAATTTTAGGGTGCGACGTAGTGGGCATGTCCATCGTGCCGGAAGTGATTTCAGCCCGTCACTGCGGGCTGAAAGTGCTGGCGATTTCCGCCATGACCAATTTCGCCGAAGGGCTTTCTGATACACCGCTTTCCCACGAACAAACCTTACGTTGCGCCAGACTGGCCGTCGGAGATTTCACGCGACTGATCCGCGCCTTTTTCGCCCATCTTTCAGCCAGCGTAAAATAAGGAGCGGCTATGGAACAGGCATTCAACCGCCAGCGGATCAATATGATTTCCTGGCTAAGCTATTTCTTTACCGGCGCGCTGGTCTCCACACTCGGGATTGTTATCGGCCCCGTTTCGCAGGCCTTTGGCAAAGATCCGGGATTTATCGGCCAGATGTTTACGCTGATGAATATCGGTCTGTTCCTGCCGATCATGGTCAGCGGCGTGCTGATGCGTAAATTCAATCCGGGCAAACAGCTGATCACCGGTTCAGCCGTTTCCGTGCTGGCCTGCATTGCGCTTTTCCTGATGCCCACCATCACGATGTTTGGTATCGGCGTGTTCCTGATTGGCGCGTCGTCGGGGATCATGATGTCCATCGGCAGTTATCTGGTGGTACGTATTAATGAAGATCCGAAAAAACGCTCGGCGAATTTAATCCTCACCGATTTCTTTTTCGCTCTGGCGGGTGTGGTGCTGTCGCTGCTGCTGGGCTATCTGTTCCAGCATGGCGCAAGCTGGCTGGCGATGTATGGCGTAATGGCGGTGCTGAGTCTGGCGATGATTGTGCTGTGCGTCGGGCAGACCTTCCCGTCGATTCCGCAGGCCGCACAAACCACGATGGCAACTGAAACTGAGGTGACGCGCTGGGGGATGTCGGTCTGGGTGCTGTGTTTTGCACTGTTTGCCTTCCTGCTGGCCGAGCCGATTTTTACCATGTGGCTGCCGAGCTGGCTGAAAGCGCATTTCGGCATGGCGGCGGATCGGGCCGCATTTTATATCACGACGTACTGGACGGTGAAATCCATCGGCCTGTTTGTGAATCAGTTCACTGTCCGCTTCGTTAAGCTGCGCACCTATCTGCTGCTTTCCGCGTTTGTCGGGCTGATGTGCCTGGCGGTTGCCGCTAACAGCGCGGACCCGATGTTGATCCTTGTTTGTGCCGGTTTGTTCGGTTTCTGCAATTCGGGGCTGTTCTCGGGCATCATGAGTTATGGCAGCTTGCAAGTCAGTAATTCTCCGCCGACGCTGACCTCTGCCTTGCTTACCCTCGGCACCCTTGGCACGCTAATTTTTTCCACACTCTCGTCGCTGGTATACAGCCGGTACGGTCTGTTCTGGGCGCTCAATAGCGCGACTGTGGCTTACGTTTTCCTGCTGCTGGCGCTGATTTTCGCCGCAGTAAACAGCAAAGCGGAAGCCCTGGAACAACAGCCTGCACGCTGAACGCGGTATCGTGCATATAAAAAAAGGAAGGCTTAAAAGCCTTCCTTTTCCCTCTTCGTTGCTGCGTTTATAGCTGCGGGCAACGTTGCAAACTGTTTAGCCAGGATGTTTCAGGCTGAGCGGCCAGACGACGCGCGCGTCCGTGGCGACGTAAAATCAATCCTTTGTCCTGCATTTCACTCAGATCGCGTCTGATCGTTTCGAGACTTACATCCAGCGATTGTGCCAGTTCGCTTACCTGTAGTACTTCATGTTGTTCAACCAACTGAAGGATGGCCTGATGGCGATTTTTTTTAAGCACCGGTTATTCCTGTTTATATGACAGTTGTGTGACTTAAATCACAAATAACGGTAACTATCATACCCGCGTTACATTGTTAATTTTGGGATCGATCTCAATTATTCAGGAATCTCCGTCGAATTTTTACGCCCTTAGCGATTTTTGGTTCGCTGCGTTTCTCTGTCATACTGTGCGTATGCTTCATTTCCCTGCCCGGCTCTGGTGAAATTATCTGCACAACCGGGACGAATTACTGAGGATTTTTCATGGAATTCAATACTGCCGGTCTGATCTCGCTCGACGAAGCGCTGGATAAAATGCGTGCCTGTGTATCGCCTAAAATAATTCAGGATGCCGAATCCCTCCCGCTCGCCGGCGCGGCTGGCCGCATTACCGCCACCCCGGTGCTTTCGCCGGTTTTCGTCCCACCTTTTGATAACTCAGCCATGGACGGCTATGCCGTGCGCTGCGCAGATTTACAGGATGGTGCGGTTTTCCCGGTCGCGGGCAAAGCCTTTGCGGGTGCGCCTTTTCATGGCGAATGGCCAGCCGGAAGTTGTATCCGTATCATGACAGGTGCGCCGGTGCCTGCGGGCGCTGACGCCGTGATCATGCAGGAGCAGACCGACGTTTCGGATGCCGGTGTACGTTTCACGGCTGAAATCACCCGGGGCCAGAATATCCGTCTGACCGGTGATGACATAAAACGGGGCGACAGCGTGCTGCCTGCCGGTGTCCGACTGGGTGCGGCAGAATTGCCACTGCTGGCTTCTCTGGGCGTCACCGATGTGAATGTCTGGAAGCCGCTGAAAGTCGCCGTATTTTCGACTGGCGATGAACTGCAGCCGGTGGGGACGCCTTTGCAGGAGGGGCAGATTTACGATACCAACCGTTTCGCTGTACGCCTGATGCTGGAACAACTGGGCTGCACCGTGCTGGATTTAGGTATTATTCGCGACAATCCGCAGGCGCTGCGTAAAGCTTTTGAAGAAGCCAATGCTTTTGCGGATCTGGTGATTTCCAGCGGCGGCGTGTCGGTCGGTGAAGCCGATTACACCAGGCAAATTCTGGATGAACTGGGTGAAATCGGTTTCTGGAAACTTGCCATGAAACCGGGCAAACCTTTTGCTTTCGGCAAACTGAAAAACAGCTGGTTCTGCGGTTTGCCGGGGAATCCGGTGTCGGCCGCACTGACGTTTTATCAACTGGTTCAGCCCTTTATTGCGCAGTTATCCGGCCATACGGCCTGGAAGTTCCCGCCACGGCTGAAGGCAATAGCGGTGACGCCACTGAAAAAATCCCCCGGACGTCTCGATTTTCAGCGCGGTATATTCAGCACCAGCGCCGGGGGGCAACTGGAAGTACTTACCACCGGCCATCAGGGGTCGCATGTATTCAGTTCATTCAGTCAGGCCAATTGTTTTATCGTGCTTGAACGTGGGCGCGGCAACGTAGCAGCGGGCGAATCCGTTGAAATCGAACCGTTTAACGCCCTGCTGCGGAGCTGAACATGTCTCAATTGCCGGAACTGACGGACGCCGAAACCCTGCGTTATAACCGCCAGATCGTACTGAAAGGGTTTGATTTCGACGGTCAGGAACAACTGAAATCCAGCCACGCACTGATTGTTGGTCTGGGCGGTTTAGGCTGCGCCGCCGCTCAGTATCTGGCTGCCGCAGGTACCGGCACGTTAACATTGCTGGATTATGACACCGTCTCGCTGTCAAACCTGCAACGCCAGACGCTGCATACTGATGCCCGGATCGGTATATCGAAAGTAGAATCTGCCGCTATAGCGCTGGCGGCAATCAATCCGCATATCGTTATCCATCAGATTAATGCACAGGCCAGCGACGACAGGCTGCGTGAAGTGATTGCTACCTGTGACGTGGTGGTCGACTGCACCGACAACGTCACCACCCGGAATCAGCTGAACGGTGAATGTTTCGCGCAGAAAAAACCGCTGGTTTCCGGCGCTGCCATCCGCATGGAAGGCCAGCTCAGCGTATTTACTTATCAGCCACATGAACCTTGTTATCAATGCCTGAGCCGGTTATTCGGTGAAAATGCGCTGACCTGCGTGGAAGCCGGGGTTATGTCCCCTCTGGTCGGCACCATCGGCAGTTTACAGGCGATGGAAACCATCAAACTGCTGACGAAATTCGGCGAAACGCCGCGCGGCAAACTGCTGATGTATGACGCCATGACGTTGCAGTTCCGCGAAATGAAACTGATGAAAGACCCGCATTGCGAAGTATGTGGGGGTTTTTGAATCAGTAAATTCAGACACAAAAAAACCGCCTTTATCGGCGGTTTTCTATTTTTTATGACACCCAAAACAATTCGCAAAATCATTCGCGTTGTATCAAGGCGGCAACTGCACGAATCCCCGGGAGCTTACATCGGTAAGTGACCGGGGTGAGTGACCAATCTGCCAGGAGCAGATTGGAACGCTGCTTGCAGCGGCTCCTTCAGGAGCGAGGCCCATGGATGGGCCGAGTAACGCAGCCAACGCCGAGACAACGCGAAGGATGCAGCGAATTAACTATTGATGCCCTGACTACGCAGGTAGTCTTCATAATTACCGGAGAAGTCGATCACACGCGTCGGGGTCATTTCCAGAATACGGGTTGCCAGAGAGCTGACGAATTCACGGTCATGAGAAACGAAGATTAGCGTGCCTTCGTACATTTCCAGTGCCATGTTCAGCGACTCGATGGATTCCATATCAAGGTGGTTGGTTGGTTCATCCATAATCAGAATGTTAGGGCGTTGCATCATCAGTTTCCCGAATAACATACGACCTTTTTCACCACCGGAAAGCACTTTCACTTTCTTCTTGATATCGTCCTGACCAAACAGCAGACGGCCTAACACACCGCGTACGGCCTGCTCGTCGTCTTTCTCGGATTTCCACTGGCTCATCCAGTCGAAGACGTTCAGGGTTTCGTCGAATTCATATTCGTGATCCTGCGCGTAATAGCCGATCTTGGCATTTTCAGACCATTTTACTGAACCACTTTCCGGCTCATGCTCACCGACCAGCGTTTTCAGCAGGGTGGATTTACCGATGCCGTTGGCACCCAGAATCGCGACTTTTTCGCCCACTTCCAGCATCAGGCCGAGATTTTTAAACAGCGGACCGTTGTCAAAACCTTTGGTGATTTTTTCCACTTCCAGCGCATTACGGAACAATTTCTTGTCCTGTTCAAAACGCATGTAAGGGTTCTGACGGCTGGATGCTTTGATTTCATCAAGCTGAATTTTATCAATCTGACGGGCACGGGAAGTCGCCTGTTTAGATTTTGAGGCGTTCGCGCTGAAGCGGCTGACGAACGATTGCAGTTCTGCAATCTGCGCTTTCTTCTTGGCGTTATTGGCACTGAGAAGTTCACGGGCCTGCGTTGCCGCCGTCATGTATTCATCGTAGTTGCCCGGATAAACACGCAGTTCGCCGTAATCCAGATCCGCCATGTGCGTACACACCATGTTCAGGAAGTGACGGTCATGCGAAATGATGATCATGGTGCTGTTACGTTCGTTCAGCACCTGCTCCAGCCAGCGAATGGTATCGATGTCCAGGTTGTTCGTCGGTTCGTCGAGCAGCAGGATTTCCGGGTCGGAGAACAGCGCCTGCGCCAGCAAAACACGCAGTTTAAAGCCCGGTGCGATTTCGCTCATCGGGCCATAATGTTGTTCGACAGGAATGCCCACACCCAGCAACAATTCACCCGCACGGGATTCTGCGCTGTAGCCGTCCATTTCACCGTAAGCGACTTCCAGATCAGCCACTTTGTAGCCGTCTTCTTCACTCATTTCCGCCATTGCGTAAATACGGTCGCGCTCTTCCTTCACTTCCCACAATTCAGTGTGGCCCATGATAACGGTGTCCAGCACGCTGAACTGTTCGAAGGCGAACTGATCCTGGCGCAATTTACCCAGACGCTCGTTCGGGTCCAGCACGACATTACCGCCAGAAGGCACTAAGTCGCCACCGAGGATCTTCATGAAAGTGGACTTGCCACAACCGTTCGCGCCAATCAGGCCATAACGGTTACCGCCGCCAAATTTCACGTTAATGTTTTCAAATAACGGCTTGCTGCCGAATTGCATGGTGATGTTGTAAGTACTTAGCACAACGCTCGCTCTTAATTGGGAAATGTGATTTGGCGCGCATTATGCCACAACGGCGCGTCAGGATCGCCTGTAGTTGTGGTCATTTTTCACTCAATAGCTAAAAAAATGCCTGACAGGGGACTTTTCAGAAAGCAACAAAAGCAAAAACCCGACCTAAGCCGGGTTTTCCAGAACAACGGTTGAAATCAGAAGTTGTAGCCGATTACACCGTAGTAACCCCAGCCGGTGGACTTCACATCGAAGTTACCGTTACCGAAGTTCAGCTCAGCGCCGTCAGCCCACTGGCCGCCGTTATGGAAGTAACGCGCCACAAACGAGTAATGCCAATGTGTGTAGTTCAGCGACAGGATATGGCTGGAGGCGATAGAGTTGTTAGAACGCGCTTTATTGCCGTTCAGATCACGGAAATCGTCATCGCCCAGTGAGGAACCCCAGTCAAAGTTGGTGAACCCGATATAGCTCAGGTTGCCGCCCCATAATTGCGTCAGAGGAACGAAGTATTTCACTTTGAAACGGTAACCGTCCCAGCTGTTTTCATTCGCCGCGCCGTAGTTTTCCCACTGATATTTCGCATACACGTTCAGGGACAGGCTCATCGGCAGACCGGTGTCGATGTCGGTGCCCAGACCCATGTACCAGGTATTCTGACGGTTATCGCTGTCCGGCCCCATATCGTAGATATAGTTGTTGGCGAAATACCATTCTTTGAACGGACCGAAACTCAGATCAGTACCGGTCAGTTTATCGATAGAAAAACGAGGTTCAATTTCCATAAACAGCGGAGAACCGTTTTTATCCCAGATACCGGTATCATTGCCGTTACCGGCGCCGAAGGTTTTAGGAATATCGATATAGCCGTAGAAATCAAACCAGTCTTTGTGTGCAAACGCTTCATATTCAAGGTAAACATCGTTACGCAGCGTAGGCCCGAAACGGGTATCGGCGCTACCTACAACGTTGACACTCTGGTGCCACCAGTCAGAAACAAATTCGCCCTTGCTATCATCAGCGAGCACGGTCGCGCTGTAGGACAAAGCCATCAAAGCGCCTGCTGCAATAATTGTATTTTTCATATTTTTACCAGAAGCGGGGGGTGGAACAACGCCTTGCCACCTTCAGGCGTTGCATAAAACAAACCCTAAAACTGTGATCCGCAACCGATTGCTGCACATAGTGCAAAAAACCTGCAATTTCCAGTTACTTCCTACAAGAGTCGACTTTTCTTAGCTAATAAATAGATTTGGTCAAGGTTTGTCAATTTCTGTTTCATTCCGATACATCTCCAATGTGATATCGATCACAATAATGTTTCAGCATAATTTTATTTCTACGGTCTGATGCAGAAAATCACTGTTGATAAAATGACCATACCGTTATTTGTCATGCTATAATTACGACAAATAACGGTATGGAGGTATACATCATGAATTCAAAAATTACCGGGCTGTCTTCCGGCTCTGTGCAAGATTCTGCAACGCCGCTTTGGCAATCTGCGGGCCTGCCCGCAAGCAGCGGAATCAGTTTGATAAATGCCATACAAAAAGGATTTCCGGTTGATAGTATCAGCCGTCTTAATACTGAGCTGGGATGGCCAAAAATGGTGTTACTGGAAATCATGGGCATTAATGAACGCAACTATGCGCGGCGTAAAGCCGGGAACGGCTTGCTGAAAAGTGAAGAGAGTGAACGGGTGGCACGGCTGGTGCGCATCGTGGATGCCGCCACTGATTTGTTCGAAGGTGATCGTGTCTCGGCGCTCGAATGGTTCACCCGCCCTGCTCCGGCACTCGATGGTTCACGTCCGCTGGAACTGCTGTCTTCTGAAGCTGGCGCGGTAGAAGTCAGCCGCCTGATTGGTCGTCTCCAGCACGGTGTTTTCAGTTGAAGCTGTTTCGTATCGTGCAGACCCGTCATCTGGCCACAGCCTGGTCGGGAGCCGGTGCGCAACTTTATGGCGGCCGCTGGAATCCGCCGGGCAGACCGGTAGTCTATGTCACCACCAGCATCTCGCTGGCGATTCTGGAAATTCTGGTGCATGTGCAAAACAGTATGCTGATGCGCGCCTATACTTTACTGAGTATTGAAGTACCGGAGGAATTGCTTGATACGCTTGAAGTTTCAGAGCTGCCCGCCGACTGGCGCAGTGCATCAGCACCTGACAGCACACAACGTCAGGGTGATGACTGGCTGGAGGAAGGTGAGTATGTCGGGCTGAAAGTGCCGTCAGTGATTGTGCCGTCAGAATACAACGTATTACTTAATCCGCTGCACCCGACGTTTGGGGATTTGCTGAGTTCTGTCGAACGCGAACCGATGATGTTTGACCCGCGCCTTCAGTAAAGCACGGGCCCGCTCCCGGTCAGAAGATCACTGTGCTTTCCGGTTGCTGCGATAAATCAGTGCCAGCGCGATGACAAGACAGGGAATAGCCGCCACCCGGTGCCATGACAGCGCGATCTGCGGGTTATCCAGCCAGCCGAAATTATCAATAAGCATGCCCATCGACAGCTGACCGAGAATAACCGCGACCGTTGCCGCCGCCGTCCCGACCCGGGGTACCGCAGTCACCATCACAATAATGTAAGGCACGCCAAATAATGCGCCCGCGAGTTGCCACTTCGGCACGGTGAGCAAGGTTTCCGGTTGCGGTGTTTGCAAAAACAGCACCAGTACCGCGGTAATGGCAGCTCCGACGCTGAACGTCAGGAATGCACTTTTCAGCACCCCCACCTTCTCGCCTAACTGTCCGTTCACTGCCGCCTGCATACTCAGCGCGGCCCCCGCCACAATGGCCAGAATGATCATAATCAGTTCAGTCATGGTTCAGTCCCAGGCAATCAAAACAAGTGCTGCAACGATAAACAGCAGTGCCAGCAGGCGCTCACCGCCGACTTTCTTATGTGGCGTACCAAACCAGCCGTAATGGTCGATCAGCACACTTTTCGCCACCTGCCCTGACAAAATCGCGATCATGGTCATGCCGATACCAATAACCGGTGTCGCGAGCGTCAGTACTACCACATAGACCGGCCCGAGCACGCCACCCAATAACTTCCAGCCCGGTTGCGTACTGAACGACGGCGCATTACGCGGGCTGAAAAACAGCACCAGCAGCCCGGTCAGCACCGCACCCACGCCAAAAATACTCAGTGTGGCCCATAAATGCCCCACTTCTGTACCCAGCGGGCCTATCAGCCCGGCCTCCAGTGAAAGCCCCATCCCCGCCAGGATGACCAGCGGAATTAACATCAGATTCATCATTGTCCTGCTTTTAGTTTTTTCGAAACGGCAACTATAACGTGGCACAACTATGCGAAAAACAGCACAATCAGGAAAATAGTTTTGCGGAAAATGCACAGATGAACGGTTTTAATCAGATCAACATCCAGTCTTTACGCCTGTATATCGCAGTACTCGACCAGGGGAATTTCTCAGAAGTGGCGCGGCGTGAGGCGATGTCGCCGTCAACCGTATCGCGGGTGATTTCCCAGCTGGAACAGGCATTACAAACACAACTGCTGTATCGCAATACGCGCGCCGTCAGCCCGACTGAATCCGGCAAACTGCTGGCCGGCCATGCGCGGCAGGTGCTGGCGCAGTTAGATCTGGCGGCTCTGGATTTGCAGGAACAGGACAGTGAACCCGGCGGACTGGTACGCATCAATGCACCGGTAGTGTTCGGTCAGCGACATCTTGCGCCGTGGTTGCATGAGCTGAGTACCCGTTATCCGCGTCTGAATATTGAGCTGATGCAAACCGACGATTTTGTCGATCCGTTGCAGGACAGCGTTGACTTGCTCATCCGTATCGGCGTGATGGCGGATTCCACTCTGCAGGCACGCACGCTCGGCCATCAGACTTTCCGTCTTGCCGCCAGCCCTGCGTATCTTGCCCGTGCAGGAACGCCCGGATCGCCGGAAGATTTGGCCGGTCACAGTTGTCTGGTGTTCAAGGGATTTGCCGGTTCGCAGCGCTGGTACTTCCGTCAGCCGGATCAGGAATGGCACTCGCTGCATCTGGGGGGATTACTGACCAGCAATAACGCAGAAACGCTGACGCAGGCGGCTATCGACGGCATGGGGCTGGTGGTCTTTCCCACCTGGCTGATTGGCGATGCCCTGCGCGACGGACGGCTGGTCAGCGTGCTGGAAAGTTATCAGGTATCGACCTCGCCGGAACCGCAGACAATATCAGCACTGTATCCGAACAGCCGCCGCCCCTCGATCAAAGTCCGCGCGGTGATTGATTTTCTGGTGGAGAAATTTGGCAGTCCGGCGTACTGGGAGTGAGGCGTTGCACTAAAGCTTTTTTAAAGACAGATCGAGAATATTTCGGTTTTTCAAGTACTGCGATCACCTGACCCGCCGCGCCGAAACCGACCAGAGGGGAAAAGCTTTTCCCCTCTGAACTCCCCTCGCTTTTCTCAACACGCGCTCCGCTCGCTGGCTATGTTTCAGGTATCACCGCGACAGGCTGGAAATCTTGCCGCTGCGCGGTTTCCTCACTCGGTCCTGAAGCCTTTGGTCTTCAGGCCGCTCCGTTCGGCAAGATTTCTAAACCGCCCGCAGGATCTTAAATTCAAAACCAATCGGTTTTTCAAATCAAATATGGTGAGGTTGTGAAGTTGAAGCCTGAGGCCGGTTCCAAAATCACGCCGCAGGAGAGGTGAAAAACCGCGCGTCTTTATGCGCGGGTTGTAACCCGAACGGAGGGAACCACGCAGCGGCGGGATTTTGCGGCTATCGCTGTGGTTGATGAAACATAGTCAGCGAGCGGCAGCGCGCAGTTTAAGAGCCAGGGATTCTTAAGGGTGGCGGCGATAAGCCACCCTTAAGGCCAGTGTGGGTGGCAACCCACGGTTTTGACTTTGAAGTTGAAGTTGAAGTTGAAGTTGAAGTTGAAGTTGAAGTTGAAGATTAAATCCTCAACTCCATCCCCACATGCGGAATCCCATCTTCATCGTAAATTTCGGTATACGCCACAAACCCCAGTCTGCCGTAGAAGCCCTGTAAATGCGCCTGAGCGGAAATCGCGACGCGCTCACCCGGCCAGTGTTTCTGGCAGGCAGCCAGTGCCTGTTCCATCAGCTGATGGCCCAGTTTCAGGCCACGGGCGGAAGGCGCGACAATCACCCGGCCGATAGCCACGTCTTCCGCATGACGTAAAATTCGTGCATAGGCGGCAGGTTTTCCCTCCAGCCAGGCGACGATATGACGGTTTTCTCCGGTCAGATCCTGCCCGTCGATATCCTGATAAATACAGGTTTGTTCCACCACAAACACTTCGCTTCGCAGTGCCAGAATGGCGTAAAGCTGCGCCGCGCTCAGTTCGCTGTGATGGTAATCCTGCCAGTGAAGTGATGATAATCCGCTCATCAATGAATGCCCTGCCTGTTTTCTGAAAGCCAAAAAAAAGAGATATTCCTGAGAATATCTCTTTTTAACACCGGTTTTACAGCTAATTGATCAGGCAGATTTTTTTAGCGGCTGGGTACGGACCGGGGCATCGCCTGCGGTGTAATACTGCGCAGTACTGCGGGGTAATGGCTGACGGCCACGAATTTTATCGGCAATCTTTTCGGCAATCATGATCGTCGTCGCATTCAGATTACCGGTAATGATCTGCGGCATGATAGAAGCGTCAACGACGCGCAGCGCCTGCAATCCGTGAACACGCCCTTCTCCGTCGACCACGGCCATCTCATCAGTGCCCATTTTACACGAGCATGACGGATGGAACGCGGTTTCCGCATGCTCACGGATAAAGGCATCCAGCTCTTCGTCAGTCTGCACATTTTCGCCCGGGCTGATCTCGCGACCACGATAAGGATCCAGCGCCGGTTGATTCATGATTTCACGTGTGATGCGGATAGCATCACGGAATTCCTGCCAGTCCTGCTCCGTCGCCATGTAATTAAACAAAATGCTCGGATGCTGGCGCGGATCTTTCGATTTCACCTGAACGCGGCCACGACTTGGGGAACGCATTGAACCGACATGCGCCTGGAAACCATGCTCTTTTACTGCGTTACTGCCGTTGTAATTAATCGCCACCGGCAGGAAGTGATACTGAATATTCGGCCAGGCAAATTCTTCACGGCTGCGGATAAAACCGCCCGCTTCAAACTGATTGCTGGCACCGGTGCCGGTGCCTTTAAACAGCCATTCAGCACCAATCGCCGGCTGGTTATGCATCTGTAATGCCGGATACAAAGAGACCGGCTGCGTACAGCTGTATTGCAGGTACATTTCCAGATGATCCTGCAAATTCTCGCCGACGCCCGGCAGGTTGTGTACCAGCGGGATATTCAGACGGTTTAGCAGTTCAGCCGCACCCACACCGGAACGTTGCAGAATTTGCGGAGAGGCAATCGCGCCGCTGCACAGCAACACTTCGCGTTTCGCCTTCGCTGTTTTGGCGTTGTATTCGTCACCGTGGAAATAGCTGACACCTACCGCACGCTTGCCGTCGAACAGGATCCTGTCGGTCAGCGCGTGGGTTATGATAGTCAGATTGGCGCGCGGTTTGGCCTGATCCAGATAGCCACGGGCCGTACTCGCACGGCGGCCTTTTGGCGTTACGGTTCTGTCCATCGGGCCAAAACCTTCCTGTTTGAACCCATTCAGATCATCCGTGCGCGAATATCCCGCCTGCACACCGGCTTCTATCATCGCGCCAAACAGCGGATTATTGCCGTTTTTAGGTGTCGCCACACTCACCGGCCCTTCGCCACCGTGGAAGTCATTCGGGCCGATATCGCGGGTTTCTGCTTTACGGAAATACGGCAGACAGTCCAGATAGCTCCAGTCTTCCAGACCCGGTGCTTTCGCCCAGTTATCGAAATCCATTGCGTTACCGCGGATGTAACACATGCCGTTAATCAGCGACGAACCGCCCAGACCTTTACCGCGCCCGCATTCCATGCGGCGGTGATTCATATGCGGTTCCGGGTCGGTTTCATACGCCCAGTTGTAACGGCGTCCCTGTAACGGAAACGCCAGCGCCGCAGGCATTTGCGTGCGAAAATCCAGACGATAATCCGGGCCGCCCGCTTCCAGCAGCAAAACGGTCACATTGCTGTCTTCCGTCAGACGGGTAGCAAGTACGTTGCCGGCAGAACCCGCACCGATGATGATGTAATCGTAATCCATTGAATCTCCTCTGTTGCAGCGGATCAAAATACTGAGCTGAATTCGCCCAGTTCGACCTGCACGGATTTGATTTGGGTGTAATGCTCAAGCGTGGTGAGGCCGTTTTCACGCCCGACACCGGAATGTTTGTAGCCACCGACCGGCATTTCTGCGGCGGATTCGCCCCAGGTGTTCACCCAGCAGATCCCGGCTTCAAGTTTATGAATCGCGCGATGAGCACGGTTGAGATCCTGCGTCACCAGCCCGGCGGCCAGGCCATAGTCAGTATCATTGGCACGGCGGATCACTTCTTCTTCACTTTCATAGGTCAGAATGCTCATTACCGGCCCGAAAATTTCTTCCCGGACGATCAGCATGTCATCACGACAGTCGGTAAATACTGTCGGCGCGACGTAGGCGCCTTTGGCGTATTCGCCGGTAGTGATGCGCTCACCTCCTGTCAGTAAAGTCGCCCCTTCACGCTTGCCGCTTTCGATGTAACGCAGCACTGATTCCATATGCGTGAAACTGACCAGCGGGCCGAAGTTGACGTTTTCATCGGTCGGATCGCCTGAGCGGATACGTTTCACCCGCTCCAGTACTTTGGCTTCGAACGCTTTATGCAATGCGGCGGGTACAAACACCCGGGTACCGTTGGTGCATACCTGACCGGAGCTGTAAAAATTCGCCATCATGGCAATGTCGGCGGCTTTATCGAGATCCGCATCATCAAAGATGATCAACGGCGATTTACCGCCCAGTTCCATGGTTACTTCTTTCAGTGTGGAAGCCGAGGCGCTGGCCATCACTTTCTTGCCGGTTTTAATGCCGCCGGTGAACGAGACTTTGGCAATATCCGGATGCTCCGTTAACGCCTGGCCGACACTGGCTGCACCCGTCACCACACTGAACACACCATCCGGCACACCGGCTTCGGTGTAGATTTCAGCCAGTTTCAGGGCCGTCAGTGACGTGTTTTCACTCGGTTTGAACACCATCGCGTTACCGGCTGCCAGCGCAGGGGCAGATTTCCACAAGGCAATCTGAATCGGGTAGTTCCATGCACCGATACCGGCGACCACGCCCAGCGGCTCGCGGCGGGTATAGACGAATGACGAATCACGCAGCGGAATTTGCTGCCCCTCAATTGCCGGAATTAACCCGGCGTAATACTCCAGCACATCCGCACCGGTGACGATATCCACGGCCAGTGTTTCAGAAAGCGGCTTACCGGTGTCGGCTGTTTCAATGGCCGCCAGTTCGTCGTTGCGCTCGCGCAGAATATCCACGGCGCGGCGCAGAATACGGGCGCGGCTCATGGCAGTCATCGCAGCCCAGACTTTCTGGCCTTTCTGCGCGGATCTCACGGCCAGATCGACATCCGCGTGCGTGGCGGATTGCACGGTCGCAATCACTTCGCCGTTGGCCGGATTGACTGCGTCGAAGGTTTCATCCCCGGTGCTGTCCTGAAAACGCCCGTCGATATAAAGTTTTTGCTTGCCGTAGCGGGACATATATCTCTCCTCGGTCTGTGCGGTCTGAAATTTTTCAGCCCGGTTTACTGCTCAATGGCATGCGGTGCAATCTGCGATTCAATATGGCGGTGTGTAATTTGCATCGCCTCAGCGTGGTTGAACGCTTTACCGCTGAGGGCCCCGCGCAGCCACAAGCCATCAATCAATGCAGCGGTGCTTTGCGCCGCGAGACGCGCCTCATTTTTTGGCAGAAAACGTCTGAATTCAGCACATAAATTTGAATAGAGCCGGCGGCTGTTAACCTGTTGCAGCCGGTACAACTGCGGGTGATGCATGCTGCTCGCCCAGAAGGCCAGCCAGGTTTTCATTGCCGCGCTGTTGGTCTGACTGTCATCAAAGTTGGCTTCGGCAATCGCATGCAACCGCGCCGTCGGTGCGGTATCCGTCAGTTGCGACAGCCGCAACTGTACGCCTTCCCCCAGGTGACTGAGTAAATAACGCATGGTCGCTTCCAGCAGACCGTTCTTGTCACGAAAGTAGTGACTGATGATGCCATTTGAGACGCCAGCACGGCGGGCAATTTGCGAAATCGACGCATCGTGCATCCCGACTTCGTTCACTGCGGCCAGTGTTGCCTCAATTAATTGCTGCCGCCTGATGGGCTGCATTCCTACTTTAGGCATGGTTCCGGCTCCTGAAAATGAGCGGGTTGAACGCGCTTAACAGCCTTTTTTTGCGCTCCTGCTCAACCTTGTTTCAACGCTCTGACGCCCTCTATTTAACTTTTTTTTGATTGAACGTTCAATTAAAAATGCATATATTTTATTACCAATACGTTAGTAATTTGTATGAATTCTGGAACCTTAAAGCATCCAATTTATTGAAAAATAGTGATTAATTAACATAACAGGGGAAAAGATGGCGATTGCCAATACGACAGAGAAAAAGAGCGAAAAACCGCGCGACCAGCTGAACAAGGTGGTGTTTTTCACCTCCGCCGGGCTGATTTTAGCCTTCACATTAATGACCATTTTCTTCACCGGTTTATCGGGAAAATGGATCAGCCTGACCCTTAACTGGGTGTCGGCCACCTTCGGCTGGTATTACATGCTGGCGGCTACGCTGTACATCGTGTTTGTAGTGTTCATAGCCTGTTCACGTTTTGGTTCGATCAAACTGGGCCCTGAACAATCCAAACCCGAATTCAGCATGATGAGCTGGGCCGCAATGCTGTTTGCTGCGGGTATCGGTATCGACCTGATGTTCTTTTCCGTTGCTGAACCGGTGACGCAATACATGTTGCCACCGGAAGGAAACGGGCAAACGCTGGAAGCGGCGCGACAGGCCATGACCTGGACGCTGTTCCACTACGGTCTGACCGGCTGGGCGATGTATGCGCTGATGGGGATTGCACTGGGATATTTCAGCTACCGCTATAATCTGCCGCTGACGATACGTTCGGCGCTGTACCCGATTTTCGGTAAGCGCATTAACGGCCCGATCGGCCACAGTGTGGATATCGCTGCCGTGGTCGGCACTATTTTCGGTATCGCCACGACGCTCGGCATTGGTGTGGTACAGCTTAACTATGGCCTGAAAGTGCTGTTCCACATTCCGGAAAACCTGACCGTGCAGGCCGCACTGATCCTGCTTTCTGTGATTATGGCGACGGTGTCGGTGACATCCGGTGTTAACAAAGGCATCCGTATTCTGTCGGAACTTAACGTGCTGCTGGCGCTGGGGCTGATTCTGTTTTTACTGTTCTTCGGCAATACCGAATTCCTGCTCAATGCGCTGGTGCTCAATATTGGCGATTACATCAACCGCTTTATGGGCATGACGCTTAACACCTTTGCCTTTGACCGCCCGACGGAATGGATGAACAGCTGGACGCTGTTTTTCTGGGCCTGGTGGGTAGCATGGTCGCCGTTTGTCGGCCTGTTCCTGGCGCGTATCTCACGCGGACGCACCATTCGTCAGTTCGTGCTCGGCACGCTGATCATTCCGTTCGTCTTCACCCTGCTGTGGCTGTCAATTTTCGGTAACAGTGCGCTGTATCAGATCCTGCATGGCAATCTGGATTTCGCCAACGAAGTGATTTCACACCCTGAACGCGGCGTTTACAGCCTGCTGGCGCAGTATCCGGGCTTTACGCTGAGCGCGTCCGTTGCGACCATCACCGGCCTGCTGTTTTATGTCACCTCGGCCGATTCCGGCTCGCTGGTGCTGGGTAACTTCACCTCGAAACTGGCAGACATTAACAACGATGCCCCAAACTGGCTGCGGATTTTCTGGTCTGTCACCATCGGTGTGCTGACGTTGGGGATGCTGATGACAGACGGGGTTTCCGCGCTGCAAAACACCACGGTGATTATGGGTCTGCCGTTCAGCTTTGTGATTTTCTTCATCATGGCAGGATTGTATAAATCACTGCGCCTGGAGGATTACCGCCGCGCCAGTACCCAGCAGACTCTGGCACCGCTGCCTGCCACCAGCGACGCGGCGCTGAACTGGAAGCAGCGCCTGTCACGGGTGATGAATTATCCGGGCACACGCCATACGCAGAAAATGATGGACACCGTATGTCGTCCTGCCATGCAGGAAGTGGCGCTGGAACTGGAACTGCGCGGAGCAAAAGTCACGTTTACCGAGCACGGGCCGCAGGAAGACGAGAAAATCGGGCCATTGGAATTACAGGTCGCATTGGGCGAAGAGCAGAATTTTATCTATCAGATCTGGCCGGTACGCTATGCGGTGCCTGCCTTTACCTATCGCGCACGCGCCGGTAAATCACATTATTACCGTCTGGAAACTTTCCTCCTTGAAGGGACACAGGGCAACGACCTGATGGACTTCACTAAACATCAGGTCATCAATGACATTCTGGATCAGTACGAACGTCATCTGAACTTCCTGCATATCAACCGCGAAGCGCCGGGAAACACCCTCACCTTCCCCGAACAACCGGTCTGATACAAGCCCGCCAGAAACCCGCGCAATGCGGGTTTTTTTATACGCATTGACTCCTTTCCCCGAAGAAACGGCATTAACAGCGGCAGCCGCTCACGTTCGCGGATTGTGATTAATGTGCGTAAACCGGCTGGTTAAGCTTTTCAGCTTTGTGCACATCATGACTTTTCACCCCGGCACTGGAGAGTTTTTCTTCCGCTTCCTCAATATCTTCACTGTCGATTTCCAGTGATTCCTGATCGATTCCCTGAGCAGGCGTCAGTGCCAGTTCGACCAGGATAGGAAAGTGATCTGAGCCCATAAATTCAAGACGTTTAAGATCAACCAGTGTGAAATCTTTGCTGTGGAAAACATGATCCAACGGCCAGCGCAGGAACGGATAACTGGCGTGGAACGTGTTGTACATGCCGCGACCGCGACGCGGATCCAGCAGGCCGCTGATTTTCATAAACAGGCGCGTGGTGCGCGACCACGCCACATCGTTCAGGTCACCGGTGACAATCGTCGGGTAAAGCGCTTTGGCGGCGGTATGACCGACGGCGATAAGCTCACCGTCACGCGACGTAGATTCATCCGCTTCGGTCGGGCTGGGCGGCATCGGATGCAGACAGTGCAAAATCACCCGCTCACCCGACGGCAGTTCAGCGCGAAAATGCATAGAAGGAATGTCATCAGCCACCAGATACTGAATCTTCGCTGCGTGCATCGGCAGGCGCGAATACACATGCATACCGTACAGATTATCAAGCGGGCAGCGCAGGCTGTGCGGATAACTGGCATCCAGTTCTGCCATCTGATCTTCCCACCACTGATCAGTTTCCAGTAGCACCAGAATATCCGGCTGATAATGCCTGACCTGCGCCAGTAATTTTTCCGGATCACGGTTAGTGGTCAGCACGTTGCTGTTCATGATCTTGATACGCGAATGGCCGTTGGGGACCGTTTTCTTCACCTGAACCGGATACAGGCGGGTATAAGGCAAAATCCACCAGCTCTGATACGCCATGCATCCCACGGTCAGGATGATAACGGTGGTGGTGATCGCATCACCGAACGGCATGATCGCCAGTTCGGTCAGCAAAAAAAACAGACACAGGGAGGCCATCTGTAACCGCGGAAAATCCCAGACCCGCACCCACCAGCGCTGATTTTTAGAAAGAGGAAGGAGCGTCAGCAAAGTCATAATGACCGTCAGTCCGCAAATGATGATTCGTAACGCTTGCATCGGTTATCAACCCTGATAAAAAAGCAAAAATAATACCCGCCATAGACGGGTATTTGTTGTTAACCGATTGTGACTGAAAAACAGGGAGATGTCGCCGCCTTCTCCCCTGATCAGAAAAAGGCGACAGATTTAGCCAGGATTATTTTGTTGCGGCGGCCTGTTCAGGCACATGGCACCAGTTATGCTGTTCGACAATCCCGCCATTTGGCGAGGTATAACCGATACAGCCCAGAATAGAGTCATACAGCTTTTCATGGAAAACAGGCGTTTTCGCGACAGCCAGTTTTTGCAGCTGTTCGAAACTGGCCTTGTTCTGATCATTGGACAGGAATTTGTCTGATGCCCAGACCATGATCGGCACGGCACGTTGCTCAGCCGGCGCATGATCACGCGGTGTACCGTGGAAGTGCATGCTTTTGGAAATCGACTCACCGTGATCGGAGGCATAGAACACAATCGCATTCTTGTCGCGCAATTGATCAAACACTTGTGACAGGAAGTAATCGGTATACAGCAGGGAATTATCGTAAGCGTTGATCATTTCCTCGGTAGAACAGGAATCATCGATGCCCATACATTCCGGCTTATATTTGGCAAAAGAACGCGGATAGCGGTCTGAATACAGGTAATGCGACCCCTTGGTATGCAGGATAATCAGGTGCTTACCTTTGGGATGATTGTTCATCGAGTCTTTCATTTCATCGATGAGCAACATGTCATCCACCGGTTTACCGGCGTTGCGTTTCTCAGAGGCAATGTTTTCACGCAGCGAATAATCATCCGCACGGGTTTTGTTATAGAACCAGGCTTCGCTCTGCATAGAATAAAGCTCTGAACTCCAGCCATTGCTTTTCAGCACGGAAAATACGTTCATTTCTTTCAGGGTACGCTGGGGTTCTTCAGAGGCCCCGCCTTCACGCACAAACATACAGCGCAGGGAAAGCTTGGTGGCGGTGTCACAGGAATAACCCTGCAGGGCGACCAGATTTTTCTCTTTGTCGAGATTGGGCGTGTTGTCACGATCGTAGCCATACAGCCCCATGTGGTCGCGGCGGGCGCTCTCACCGATCACAAACACCACATACATATCTTTGGCATCCGCTGGTGCGGTATACGTGAAGTGTTTGGCCGGATCGAACAGATTTTTGGTGTCTTCCGCCTGACTGTAGCTGCTGTAAGAATATAAACCCAGTGCTGAAAGCCAGTTGGATGGCGAATAGGTTCCGGCCACCACACCGCCGTAACTCGCCATCATGCGGTTGTTCACGATGTCGTGGCGATCCTGCACTTTGCCCATCAGTTGCAGCGGCATGTAACAAAGCAGGCCGGAGACCGCGAGCAGCAAGGTTCTGACCGCCAGTTTTTTAAGGGTTGTTTGTTTCAGTGCCGCGCCCGGCATTTTGCCCAGCCACAGCAACAGCACCGGCAACAAACTCACCAGTACTGTCCAGGCGATGAAATGTGTCCCGATAGATTCTTTCGATAAATCAATGGAATCAGACGCCAGCGCCGCCGCTAAAATTCCGTAGCCGATATCGACGTTAAACAGAATCATGTAGTAGCTGGCGGCGGCAGAAGAAATCACGATGGCGCTCATCAGCACACGGAAAACCGTTTTTCCGGTATATGACAGCAACATACACAGGAAGTAGACCAGCGCAAAACAGGCCACCATTTCAACAGCAATCGACAAGGCATTGTCATACTGCAATTGCTGATAACGACGGATAAAAATCGGAAGGTTTAGCAGAAGCCCGAGATAAAGTGCAATGAACAAAGAAATGCTCTGTTGCGAAAGTGAACGAATTTTATGCATTAGAAATAACTGGCTCTTTTGTGAGTCTGGTTGCGTCGTACTGACCGCTCGTACCGGAGGTGGGACCCCACTCCTTAGGACATTCAGACTCCAGGCTGGGCATTTTCGTTCAAACTGAATGACGAGTTCCAATGTGATAATGTAACAAACTTAACGAATTCCTTATATTTCAATAACATGAAAATGAAGGATTCCCCTCTATTTTACACAATTTTTCTCATTTATTGAGTCACTATTGAGGAAACTTATGATTGGCCCCGGGAAAAGACAGCGTGAAGCATGTTTCTCCCTGTGCTGAGCTGGTCATGCTTACACTTCCGCGATGCAATGCCATGATGGCCTGAACAATCGATAATCCAAGACCGCTGGAACTGCCGCCTTCACTGCGTGAGGCATCTGCCCGATAAAAACGATCAAAGAGTTTTGCACATTTTTCCGGCGGAACCTGATCGCCCTGACTGATCACATGAATATCCATGCCCCGGGCGTGCGGTTCAGCGCGCAGCTCAATCGGACTTCCCTCCCGGCCATAACGCACTGCATTGGCAACCAGATTGCTGAGTGCACGCTGGAACAACATGGCATCGGCATACAGCACGCCTGTACCTTTACCGTTCAGCGTCATACCGCGTTCTTCCGCCAGACCCTCAAAATATTCCTGAATACGGGTCATTTCAGAAGAAACATCAATGGTGGTGATGGTCAGGACGGAGCGCGCATCTGAAGCCCGCGCCAGAAACAGGATGTTTTCCACCATACGGGAAATACGTTCCAGCTCTTCCATATTGTTCGCCAGCAGTGTTTCATATTCTTCCACCGTGCGCGGCTGGTATAACGCCACCTGACAATGCCCCATCAGCGCCCCTACCGGCGTACGGATTTCATGCGCCAGATCGGCGGAAAATTGCGTCAGTCGCTGATACCCTCCGGCGAGCCGGTCGAGCATATCGTTGAAAGAATAAATTAATTGCTGCAATTCCTGCGGTGCATTTTCAGAAGACAGTCGCGTAGACAAACTGGCCGGATGGATCTGCGCCGCCTCATGCGCCATATTGCGCAGCGGCCGTAATCCGCGGCGGATCACCAGATAACCCAGAACGGCAATCAGCAAATAAGCGAATAGCACCGCCCCGGTAATTTCCCAACGAAAAGTCTGTAACAGATGCGACTCCTCGGTCATGAAATGCGCGCCGGTGATTTCAACCGTCCGCCCGTCCTGGATTTGTACCGCCGCACGGGCAAAGCGTACCGGCGTGCCATCCGGTGCGGTGAGGTGATGCACTGTATTCAGCGTCAGCGGATAACCGTCCGGCACGGCCACCACCGGCGGCAATTCCAGCCGGGATGGATTGACGTTGATCAGCGGCTTCTCACCGGACAAACGAAACGTCAGGATATCGCGCTCGTTACCGAGCATATTTTCAAACAGGCCGGGATTACGGCTGAGCTGCGACAGCGGAAATTCGTTGGCAAGCAGATGACGGAAATACTGAACGCGGCCGCTGACCTGATAATCTGCACGGCGTACCAGTTCTTTATCCATCGAGTAATAGAGATAAAAACCAACAGCGCTGACGACCAGTGAGGCGATCAGCGCAAACAGTAAGGTGGCGCGAAGCGTCAGCGACATGCCGCGCTCAGGGAGTGGAGTAAATTGCCGATCAGTCATGTCGCACTTCGCACACATAACCAATCCCGCGCACGGTATGGATAAGTTTCACCTCAAAGGTGCGGTCAACTTTGCCACGCAGGCGCTTAATGGCAACATCCACCACGTTGGTATCGCTGTCGAAATTCATGTCCCAGACCTGTGAGGCGATCATCGTCCGCGACAGCACTTCCCCCTCGCGACGCATCAGCAACTGCAGCAACATGAATTCCTTGTTGGTCAGCGCAATGGCCTGATCCTGACGGGTGACACGACGGCGCAACACATCAAGATTCAGGTCTGCCACCGAATAGATATCGGGTTCGCGGGTGGCCGGGCGGCGCAGTAATGTACGGATACGCAACACCAGTTCGGTGAAGGAGAACGGCTTGATGAGATAATCGTCAGCGCCCAGTTCCAGCCCGTGAATGCGATCCTGCACCTCATCGCGGGCGGTGAGAAACAGCACCGGCACGTCGCTTTTTTTGCGCAGGACTTCCATCACCTGCCAGCCGTCCAGCCCCGGCAGCATAACATCGAGGATCACCGCATCGTAACCGTCTTCCAGCGCCAGAAACAGGCCATCAGCACCGTTACGCGCCAGATCCACGCTGTAACCTGCTTCTGTCAGTCCTTTTTTCAGGTAGTCGCCTGTACTGACATCGTCTTCAATCACCAGTATTCGCATTCAGGCCCCCAGCGCCGTATGACCATTCACCTAAAGAATGATTCATCTGAAAGTTTATCAGTTTCGTCAGTCATCTTTGATGACAATTTTGTCATCAATTTGTCATCAGCCAATACCGGTTTATCGTCCACTCTTAAGGAAGTTATCCATCACTGGCAGGTTCAGTGATTCATCTAACAGAATGAAATAACGCTGGAAAATGGAGAGTTAATTATGAATGCACCAACACGTATCGCTGGTTTGTTACTGGGTTCCCTGCTGATGTGCAGCGGAATGACATCCGCTTTTGCCGCCGATAATGTGATTAAACCCACACGCGGAACCATTGATTCAGTTAATGACTCATCAGTACAAATCACCACCCGTCAGGGTGAAAAACTTGACGTTAAACTGACCGATCAGACCAAAATCAATGCCGTCACCAAAGGCAACATCAGCGATATCAAAGCGGACAGCTTTATCGGGACGGCAGCCGTTCCGCAGGCTAACGGCACGCTGAAAGCGCTGGAGGTCCACGTCTTCGCACCCAGCCTGCGCGGCAGCGGTGAAGGCTTCAATCCGTTTGAATCCGCCGATGGCAAAATCAATACCATGACCAACGGCACCGTCGGCAAGCTGGTGAACAGCAACGGCCGCACCCTGACCGTGAAATATCACGATGCTGAGAAAACTGTCGTCGTGCCTGACGATGTGCCGGTTGTTCTGCTGGCACCGGGCGACCGCAGCCTGCTGAAACCGGGCACTAAAATCGTATTGTTTGCCATGAAAGATGACAAAGGTGCGCTGGTTGCCCGTGGTATTGCTGCCGGTAAAGACGGCATCGCGCCTCCGATGTAATCCGGCCAGTCAACAGGAGATTAAGCGTGAAACCTCAGCTCTCATTACCCCGAAAACGCCGGATCCATTCCTGGCCGGTTCGTATCTGTCATTGGATCAATGTGCTGGCAATGATCGGCATGGTGATGAGCGGCTGGGGGATTTATAACGCCGATCCGCTTTTCGCTTTCACTTTTCCGCAAAACACTACCCTCGGCGGCTGGCTGGGCGGCAATATAGCCTGGCATCTGGCGGTGATGTGGCTGCTGGCGGCTAATGCCCTGCTCTATCTGGTGTGGGGTATTTTCAGCGATCATTTCAGGCGTGACTTTTTTCCCTTTTCGCCCCGCTCTGTCTGGCGCGATACCGTTCGTGCACTGACATTCAGGCTCCCTCACAAGCCCGGTCAGTACAACGCCGTGCAAAAGCTGATGTACAGCGGAGTTTTATTGCTGGGCGCACTGCTGGTGCTGTCGGGTTTGTCCATCTGGAAACCGGTGCAGTTCAGCGGGCTGGTCTGGCTGTTTGGCGGTTTTGATATCGCGCGTTATGTGCATTTCTTTGCGATGAGCGGCGTGCTGCTGTTTGTCATTATTCACGTACTGATGGTCCTGCTGGTGCCTGAAACCTTCGTGGCAATGCTGACCGGCGGCAAAAAAATAAGCACGGAGGACCACGCCGATGAGTGAAAAACCACAACGGCCAAAAATTATTCTTGAGCCCGATCAGCGCAAACAACTGGTCAATGTCCAGCGCCGTTTATTACTGCGGTCAGGGCTGACGCTCGGTGCCGTTTCGATGCTGACGGGCTGCAATTTGCAGGACGGTGATCAGGTCGATAAGGTGCTATGGGCAATGTCCCGCTGGAATGACCGGGTTCAAAGCTGGCTGTTCGGCGGCCTGAAACTGGCGCAAACCTACCGCGCGGATCAGATCACCACGCCATTTCGTTTCAACGCTTATTATCCCGAATACAACGTACCGGAAATCGACATCCCTAATTACCGGCTGGAGGTTTCGGGTCTGGTACAAAAGAAAGCTGCGTGGACGCTGGAACAATTACAGCGCCTGCCACAGGAAAGCCAGATCACCCGGCTGATTTGCATTGAAGGCTGGAGCGCAATTGGTCAGTGGAAAGGTGTGCCGCTGAAAACCTTCCTGCAACAGGTTGGCGCGGATCTGACGGCCAAATATGTGGGCTTCAAATGCGATGACCGCTATTATTCCAGTATCGATATGGCAACGGCGCTACATCCGCAAACCATTCTGGCGCTGGATTTTGGTGGTAAACCCTTACCGCCCGATTTCGGTTATCCGTTACGCCTGCGCATGCCCACCAAACTCGGCTTTAAAAACGCCAAGCATATCGGCGCGATTTTCGTGACCAATGAATACCCCGGCGGCTACTGGGAAGATCAGGGCTATAACTGGTACAGCGGAATTTGACAGGTATAAAAAACAGGCATAAAAAAACCGCTCAGCTGAGCGGTTTTCGTTTTCGCGGGAGGGTAACGGCAAAGCGTTACGCTGCGGCGAAGAATTAGAAGCTGTAACCCACGCCTGCGATCCAGGTACCCACATCCACACTGCGGATACGGGACTGTTCGTAGGACACGTCCAGAGCAACGTTCTGGATTGGGTTGAACTGCAGACCAGCACCGTAAGAGAAGCCGTAATCGCTGGTGTCATTTTTTTCACGGTTAGCAGTAGATGCTGCTGCTTCGTTGTACTGGAATTTACCGTAGCCAACACCCACAACACCGTAGATGGAAACCCAGTCAGCCAGACGGTAAGCAGGACCCGCAGTCAGACCGTAGTATTGTGCTTTACGGTAGTCGCCAGATGCCGGGGAGCTGTCATCTTCGATGTAAGTGAAAGAACCGATAGCGCCCAGTGGGTTGCTATCTTGTTCCCAACGGTATTTTAAGTTGAAGCCGTTTGCTTTGTTAGCAACGCCTTGTGCGTCACCCTGAGCGTAGCCAGCAGTTACGGTGCTGGTGTCAGCGAAAGCGCTGGAAGAAACGCCCAGAGCAACTACGCAAGCTAATGCGGAAAGACATGCAATTTTTTTCATAAACCACCTCAAAAAGAGAAACCAAAGTAACCTTCACGTTTGAAAATATAACAAAAACCAGTGTGAAACTCTGCCTCAATTAAGGTGTCCAAAGCATCATATGGTGTAACAGGAAGTTTCCAGTAAGTCCTATCCTTTTAATTTTATTGATATTTTAGCCCCATAAACTATAAGGTAAACTTATTGAACTTTTTGAGATTAGCAGATAATTCCTAAAATTATGCTTAAAAAAACACCGCTTTTTGCGTCTTTTTAACAGAAACGTTCCGGAAAAAACTTTTCTTTGAGGATTTTTTCTCACCACATTTCCCTCTACACTGACAGCACTTTACCTTTCTTTTCAAAACTATAAATCTTGAGTTTGCGGATTCATGGATCACCTCAAAAGGCGCAAAGGATGACACAGTCAGGACAACATCAGCCGCAGGAACCGCAGAACACGCTGCAGACGGCGACGCATAACAACAGCCCGCCAGTTCCAGTGTTAGCAAAAAAAACCTCACCGCTGATAGCGATTTTATTGTTACTGATCGCCATGTTGTCATTACAAGGCGGGGCGTCGCTGGCCAAAACGCTTTTCCCGGTAGTCGGTCCGCAAGGTGTCACGGCATTACGTCTTGGGCTCGGCTCTGTTTTATTACTTCTCTATTTTCGTCCGTGGCGTCTGAAAATGCGCGGCGGTAATTTGCGTGCGCTGCTGATGTATGGACTGGCGCTGGGCTGTATGAACTATTCGTTCTATCTGGCCCTGCAAACGGTCCCGCTGGGCATTGCCGTTGCGCTGGAATTTACCGGCCCGCTGGCAGTCGCGATGTTCTCCTCGCGACGCCCGGTAGATTTCATCTGGGTAGTACTGGCTGTGACGGGGTTGCTGTTGCTGTTGCCTCTCGGGCAAAGTGCTGGCGGTGTTGATCTCAAAGGCGCGTGCTTTGCGCTGATCGCCGGTGCCTGCTGGGCCGTTTATATCCTCGCAGGACAACGCGCAGGCAGCAGTTACGGGCCGGGTACCGCGGCGATGGGGTCACTGATTGCCGCGTTAATTTTCTTCCCGATTGGGGCAGTACAGGCTCACACCTCTATTTTTAGTTGGGAGATTTTACCGCTCGGTTTGCTGATCGCCCTGCTCACTTCTGCCATTCCTTATTCCCTGGAAATGATGGCGCTGACCAAATTGCCAGCCAAAACCTTCGGCACGCTGATGAGCATGGAACCGGCAATGGCGGCACTTTCGGGCATTATCTTCCTCGGTGAATTCCTGACCGCGACCCAGTGGATGGGTCTGGCAGCGATTATCGCGGCGTCGGCAGGTTCCACACTCACTATCCAGCGGAAGACCAAAATCGAGACAGTCGATATTCCCGGCAACCATCCTTCTGGCAAATAATCCTGCCCCTGCAACACATAAAGCCACGTTTGACCGACGTGGCTTTTTCTTTTCAATCAACAGGTTGAAAATATTTTTCATGTAATTCGTTTTTTTATCGTTTTTCCTGCATCCAAAAGCGGGGGGTGATTCGTATGTATAGATGTGAGGCAAGACCTTACCTACTCAACTCCCAAGGACACCATCATGAAAACATTAATCCGTACCGCTATCTGTGCTTCTCTTCTGCTGAGCACCGCGTCAATGGCTGCAATGATGTCCCAAAGCACCACCATGGTCGGTGGTGCAGAAATGTACCCGTCCAAAAATATCGTAGAAAACGCCCTTAACTCGAAAGACCACACCACGCTTGTCGCTGCCGTGAAAGCCGCCGGTCTGGTAGATACCTTGCAAGGTAAAGGTCCGTTCACCGTATTCGCCCCGACCAATGCCGCCTTCGCAAAATTACCGGCAGGCACCGTGGATAATTTGGTGAAACCTGAAAATAAAGCCACCCTGACCAGCATCCTGACCTATCACGTCGTGGCCGGTAAATATGAAATGAAGGATCTCGAAAAACTGCTGAAAAAAGGTAACGGCACAGCGGAACTGAAAACCGTTAACGGCCAGCCGCTGTGGATCCTCAACAACGGCCCGCACAATATTCAGCTCAAAGACGCCAAAGGGAATATCGCCAATATCAGTACTTATGATGTCCAGCAGAAGAACGGTGTGATCGACGTCATTGATACCGTGCTGATGCCAAAATAATACCGGCTATACTGAGTGCATGATTTCTCTTATGAAACAGCATCTCAGCAAGTCAGGACGGGCGAATGCATGACAATCTTTTAATAAAGCCAACACCAGAGAAAGCGCTGGAAATCCAGCGGGAACTGATGAACGCGATGGCCGTTGGTGACCGACAGGCATTTGAACAATTATACCGTCTGACGTCACCCCGGCTGTTCGCCGTTGCATTACGTATGTTGCGGCGACATGCCTGGGCAGAAGAAGTATTGCACGACAGCTATATCACCGCGTGGAATCGCGCTGCCTCGTACAATCCGGCACTCAGTTCCCCGATGACCTGGCTCACCCATATTGTCCGCAACCGCGCTATCGACTGGATGCGCGGAAGCGACAACCAGTTAGATGAACTGGATGAGACAATGAGTGACGGTGATGCCAGCGACCATGATGAACCCTTGCAACGGCTGCAACAGGACAGTGATGCCAAAATTTTGGCCGCCTGCCTTGCACACCTGCCTGCCGAACAAAGACAAAGCCTGATCCTTGCCTATTATCAGGGCCTGTCGCACGGCGAGGTCTCATCGCATCTTCAACAACCTCTGGGGACGATCAAAAGCTGGATCCGTCGCGCCCTGGATCACTTAAAGAGCTGCGTAGGATTATGAAAAGCAGAAGCCATTATCATGCCGCCCTCGCGGCTGAATATGCGCTCGGCACCTTGCGCGGCGCGGCACGGATTCAGTTTGAGCAAAAAATGCAGGCCGACCCTGAACTGGCGGCCGAAGTGGCCCGCTGGCAGGAAGCCTTCACGCAACTGGATAATCAGATAACCCCGGTCATCCCGCCAGCCTCGGTGTGGAAACGCATTCAGCATAACCTTGCGCTGCAACCGACAAGAGTTCCGGTAACGGCACGACGACCGGTGCGGGCTTATATGGGCTGGGCACTGGCCGCCGGGCTGGCCGCCTTATTGTTGATCCCACGCTTACTGGTTCAACCGCAAGCGCCGATGCCGGTGGCAATACTGGCCAGCAGCAACGCGCCGCAGGCCGGGCAATGGGTGGTCAGTGCTGACAGGAGCACCCGCAGTTTGTTGCTGACACCGATTAATGCGCAGAATATCGCCGCAGACCACAGCCTCGAACTGTGGGCCATTGCGCCGGGCGGCAAGCCGCATTCTCTCGGGTTACTGAATACGCAGCAACCGACACAACTGGCGCTGGCAACGAACATGCCGGATGCGGGCTTTACGCTGGCGATAAGCCTTGAGCCTCGCGGCGGTTCTCCGACGGGGCAACCCACAGGTGCCGTATTGTATAGCGGTGCGATGGCGCTTTGAAGGCAACACGCGCTGATTAACGGCGGGGATTATCCCGCCGTTATATTTCCCCTAATGAATACTTCAGGTTGTTACCTTTTATTATTCCTATGCCCTGCCGGAAAAAACCTGATAAAGATATATCCGCATACTGTCACTTACACTTAAAAATATCCTGACTCCCGTAATGAAAATAATTATCAGTCCTGATTTATTTTATCCGGGTAATAGCAGATGAAGTTCCGGATGAATCCTATCTACCTTATAAATCAGCATGATAATTTAAAAGCGAACCTGTTGCAGAGCTTATAAGTCATACGCTATCAGAACGATAGGAATGGTCGCCCTGCAATTTTTCAATTTATTGCTATACTGAATACAGTTATGAAATACATTAATAGCAATTAATTTTAATGAAACAAGGAGATATGTATATGAGTACCGCTAAACTGGTCAAAACGAAATCTTCTGAGCTTATCTATACACGCAATGATTTAGATGAAAGCGTCAAACTCAATACTATCAAGGTGCTGAACCGTCTGGTGACCGAATACATCGACCTGTCACTGATCACCAAGCAGGCACACTGGAATATGCGTGGTGCAAACTTTATTGCCGTACACGAAATGCTTGATGGCTTCCGTACCGCGATCATCGATCATCAGGACACCATTGCAGAACGTATTGTGCAGTTAGGCGGCGTGGCGTTGGGTACCGTTCAGGTTGTTAACGATAAAACTCCCCTGAAGAGCTATCCGACCAATATCCATAGCGTGCAGGAACACCTGAAAGCCCTGGCAGAACGTTATGGCGTCGTCGCTAATGACACGCGCAAAGCCATAAGCGAAGTCGAAGATGAAGACACCGCCGATATTTTCACTGCCGCATCGCGCGACCTGGATAAATTCCTGTGGTTCATCGAATCAAATATCGAATAATCAGCGCCCCGGTAGCTGAAGGCATGTAAACGCAGCTACCCTACTTCTTCAAGTTCAGTACAAAACGGGCAGATGATAATCATCTGCCCGTTTTACCTTTTTACGAACCCTTGCGGGGAGGTCATAATGGCAAGCGGATGGGCGCAAGATGGCGCCGTGCAGGAACAGATTGATTCTACGGTAAATGATGCGGTTGATCGCGCACGTCAGTCTCTCGGGCATGGCGAAAGTGCGCATTACTGTAAAGAGTGTGGTGACCCGATCCCGGAGGCACGCCGTAAAGCGCTTCAGGGCGTGCAGTACTGCGTCACCTGTCAGGCAGTGCTGGATAAAAAGCAGCAGGATCACGCTGGCTACAACCGACGCGGCAGCAAAGACAGTCAGCTACGCTAATATTTTGTCATATGTCAGACTGCACCATTATGGTTCAATGAAAGTCCTACCCCCCGTTATTATCTCCCCCTCATTGATATATTTGCTTCAAAATTGAGCACACATTTTACTCATGTATCAATAAAGTTAGAGCAAGTTATCATTTGAGCAGCGTAGTTGTTAATTAATGATTGTTTAAAATACAAGATATGGTTAATGATAAAACCACGCACCATAAGAGAACATTGCCACATGTAACAATGCACTCATTTGGTGCTAACCGGCTTTCAATCACTGCTTAAACGGTTCAGCAACGCGATAAAACATTGAATTTTAATAAATATAAAATTTGGCATAAATATTGCATTATAGCGCCGTAACATAAAGTCGTTCCCATAATATGTACAAAGGAAATTCCCTGATGAAGTCACTCTTAAAAGTTTCCCTGGCCGCGTTAACCCTGGCCTTTGCCGTTAGCTCACACGCAGCAGACAAAAAATTGATCGTAGCTACCGACACTGCGTTTGTACCGTTTGAATTCAAACAAGGCGACAAGTATGTCGGCTTCGACATTGACCTGTGGGACGCGGTCGCAAAAGAGATGAAAGTCTCCTATGAACTGAAACCGATGGACTTCGGCGGCATCATTCCTGCCCTGCAGACACACAACATCGATCTGGCGCTGGCGGGGATCACCATCACACCTGAACGTAAAAAAGCCATCGACTTCTCTGACGGCTATTACAACAGCGGCCTGATGGTGATGGTTAAGAGCAATAACGACAGCATCAAAAGTGTGGCTGATCTGAAAGGCAAAACCGTTGCAGTGAAAAGCGGCACCAGCTCCGTTGATTACATGAAAGCTAACGTACAGACCAAAGATCTGCGTCAGTTCCCGAACATCGACAGCGCTTATATGGAACTGGGCACTGGCCGTGCTGATGCGGTAATGCACGACACGCCAAATATCCTGTACTTCATCAAAACGGCCGGTAAAGGTCAGTTCAAAGCAGTCGGTGATTCACTGGCTGGACAGCAGTACGGTATTGCTTTCCCGCAAGGCAGTGACCTGCGTGAAAAAGCCAACGCGGCGCTCAAAACCATCAAAGAGAATGGGACTTACGCGGCGATCTACAAAAAATGGTTTGATAGCGAACCTAAATAAGCCCTTTTTCATTTAAGTCTTTCCTTTTTCAGAAAGAGCACTTGATAAGAAGCGCCTGCCAGCGATGCTGACCAGGCGCAGTTTGTTGTTATACCAGGAGATAATCCATGCAGTTTGACTGGAGCGTAATTTGGCCCGCTCTGCCTATCCTGCTCGAAGGCGCCAAAATGACATTGTGGATTTCGGTCCTCGGTCTGGTTGGCGGCCTGATTATTGGTGTGATTGCGGGCTTTGCCCGCGCGTTCGGTGGCTGGTTTAGCAGCAACGTCGCACTGGTGTTTATCGAGCTTATTCGCGGCACGCCTATCGTCGTACAGGTGATGTTCATTTATTTCGCACTGCCGATGATGGTGCCCGATCTGCGGATCGACCCTTTCAGCGCGGCGGTGGTGACGATCATCATCAACTCCGGTGCTTATATCGCTGAAATTACACGAGGCGCGGTGTTGTCGATTCACAACGGTTTCCGTGAAGCCGGTCTGGCGCTGGGCCTGTCGCGCCGTGCGACGCTACGTTACATCATCATGCCGCTGGCATTGCGCCGTATGCTGCCACCGCTAGGTAACCAGTGGATTGTGAGTATCAAGGATACGTCGCTGTTTATCGTTATCGGTGTGGCCGAACTGACCCGTCAGGGCCAGGAAATTATTGCCGGTAACTTCCGCGCTATGGAAATCTGGAGTGCGGTTGCTGTTATCTATCTGATCATCACGCTGGCTCTGAGCTTTGTTCTGCGCCGCTTAGAACGCAAACTGAAAATTATATGATTGAATTCAAGAACGTCTCAAAACACTTTGGTAAAACCCAGGTGCTCCACGACATCGATCTGAACATTTCTCAGGGAGAAGTCGTGGTTATCATCGGGCCATCCGGCTCCGGTAAATCCACGCTGTTGCGTTGCATCAATAAGCTGGAAGAAATCACGTCCGGTGAACTGATTGTCGATGGCCTGAAAGTGAATGATCCGAAAGTGGATGAACGTCTGATCCGCCAGGAAGCCGGTATGGTGTTCCAGCAGTTCTATCTGTTTCCGCACATGACGGCGCTGGAAAACGTGGCTTTCGGCCCGATCCGCGTTCGTGGTGCGTCGAAGGATGAAGCCAATAAACTGGCGAAAGAGTTGCTGGCAAAAGTGGGCCTGTCTGAACGCGCCAACCACTATCCGTCAGAGCTTTCCGGTGGCCAACAGCAGCGTGTGGCAATTGCCCGTGCTCTGGCGGTGAAACCTAAACTGATGCTGTTTGATGAGCCAACCTCTGCGCTCGATCCTGAACTGCGTCACGAAGTGCTGACCGTCATGAAACAACTGGCGGAAGAAGGCATGACGATGGTTATCGTGACCCATGAAGTCGGCTTCGCCGAGAAAGTGGCATCACGCTTAATCTTTATCGACAAAGGTCGCATTGCAGAAGACGGCAAACCGGCTGATCTGGTGAACAATCCGCCGAGTGAACGTCTGCGTGAGTTCCTGCAACACGTTTCGTGATGCAGAAGGCCGCTGCAACGGGGCGGCTAACCGAACGCTTTCTCACTCGCCGTGAAGGCTTGATCGAGAATATTTCGGTTTTTTCACTCACCGTGAAAGTTGGATTGAGTAAGTTTCGGTTTCTCAAGTGCGGTGATCGCTTAACGCGCTGCGCCGAAACCGCCCAAGAGAGGGAAGTGCTTTCCCTCTCTTGGATCTCTCCCCGCTTTTTTACTCCGCACTTTCGCTGGCTGGCTATGTTCCAGTTATCACAGCGACAGGCGCGAAATCTTGCCGCTTTGCGGTGCCTTCTCTCGGTGTTCGAGCCATAGGTCTCGAACCCGCTCCGTTCAGCAAGCTTTCTGAATCGCCCGTGAGTTTCCACATACTCGATCTGCTCCTCCCCCTGCGAACTGTCTCTTATACAC